>NZ_JBHYHC010000104.1:0-32623 GCF_042738955.1 Umezawaea sp. NPDC059074 | reverse complement strand
AGACGAAAGAGGGTGGGATAATTGGCGCAACCGGGGGTTAGCCCTCCAGCAACCCAACACCCACCCCCACAATGCACAAAGGCCCCCCACCTCCACAGAGGCAAGGGACCACAGACGCACACAAGCACCAACGCACCCACCCGCACCGACCCCCGGATTCGCGCGGCACCAGCCGCGCGGATCCGGGGCTCAGGCGATAGAAGCCGCGTCACTCCACAGATCCGCGGGCAGATCCTTCCGCTGCGTAACGTTCAACTTCCGGTAGGCCTTCGTCAAGTGCTGCTCCACGGTCGAGATCGTCACGTACAACTTGTTCGCGATCTCCCGATTCGTATGCCCAAGAGCAGCCAACCCGGCCACCCTCCGCTCAGCATCCGACAACGTGGCCGCTCCACACTCCGCGGCCGCTTCCGAAGATGCCACAGCGGCAGCCCCCCGACTCTGATCCGGAATCAACTGCGCGCACAACGGCTCGGCTTGGCAGTCTTTCGCCACCCTCCAAGCCCGCCGCACCATCATCCGAGCCCGATCAGGCTCCCCCAACTGATGATGCGTGTGGCTCAGATCCGCCAACACCCGAGCGACTTCCAACTGCCCACCAGCCGCCTGGACCTCATCCAACGCCCCGTGCAACATCTGCGACCTCTGCCGCAGATCCAACGTAGCGGCCTTCACCCGCATAGCCATCCCACGGGACAACGACGGCCCCATCACCGGAATCGCCAACTGCTGATCAACCAGCTCCCGAGCCTTCGCCTGGTTCCCCAACCGAAGGTAAACCTCAGCAGCCCCAGTCCTCCAAGCCAGCAACCCAGGCGAATCCAACTTCCACTTCACCATCAACTCCCCACAGGACAGGAAGTCCCCCAGCGCAGCAGGCAACTGCCGAGTAGCCAGGTGGTGATGCCCCTTGGCGAACAGGTAGTGCAACCCGTACCGCCCCCTGTAGATGTGCTGCGGAACCCTCTGCGCCAACGCCTCCGCGGCCTCGTCGAACTTCCCCATAGCCGTGGTCGCCTGCAACAGCGTCCCCAACACCATCCCGGCCGAAGCACCCCACGTCCGCGGATCCACCTTCTCCAACGCGAACCGCGCGTGCTGCCGAGCAGTCCCCAGGTCCCCCATCCGCAGCGCGACCTCGGCCCGGATCATCGCCAGCTCCCCCAACCACCCAGGAGGACTCGACGACTCGTGCCGATCCGTCATCAGCGTGTCGCACCAGGACTTCACGCTGTCCAGCTTCTCCAGGTACAGCAACGTCCGCAGAGCGGCGGACACCTCTTCGGTCGGCTCCTCGATGAGGTTCGCGCTCTGCAGCACCCGCTCCGCCGTCATCACCGCGGAGTCGTCCAGCTCTCCCCCGATGACCCGCGTCAGCACGGTGGCGGCCTGGACCCGCATCCCCATGTCCACCGACAGGTCGCCGTCCGGCCGCACCGGCGGCAGGTTGCTCACCAGTTCCGGGTACGAGCCGACGGCCCACATCCGGGTGATCGTGATCTCGGCCTTGCTGTGCTCGTCCAGTTCGTCGATCCGCGACACCAACCGCGCCAGGCCCTCAGCCACGTCGTCGACCCGGCCGTGCACCACCAGGAACCGCACGAACCACAGCAGGCCACGCCCGAGCAGCTTCCCCTCGCGCATGGCCTCGCCCAACGCGGGCACGTGCTGCAACGCCGACGCCGGGCTCAGCCGCAGCTTCAACCGCACCAGCATCATCACCAGCTCGATCGGCGTCTCCTCCGCGCGGTCGCGGATCGCGAGTTCGAGGAACTCGATCGCCTCCTCGACCTGCTCGTCGATCAGCGCGGACTCGGCGGCCTCGCGCAGCAGCGGCAGCGCCCACTCCGGGCAGGCGACGCCCGCCGCGATGAGGTGGTTCGCGACCACGCGCGGCTCGGCGCCGTCCTGGGCGAGCAGCCAGGCGGCGCGCAGGTGCAGGTCGGGGAGGTCGGCGTTGGCGACGGCGTCGTCGATCACGGCTTCGCGGATGGCCGGGTGCCGGTAGCTCTCGCCGCGCAGCAGCCCCATCACGACCAGGCTCTCGACGTCCTTGGCCGCAGTCTTCGGCGAGCGGTCCGTCATGCGGGAGAACAGCTTCGGCCGCTCGGCGTCGCCGCCCAGGACGGCGAGTGCGTACGCGGCCTCGCGGATGGCCGGGTCACCGCGGTGCAGGCAGCTCATGACCGCCTCGGCGAACCCCTCTCCCACAACGGGTCCGGCGGGCGAGGCGTCGCCGGTGCGCAGGCGCTGCTGGTCCTCGAGCAGCGCGCGCACGAGCAGCGGGTTGCCGCCGGTCACCTCGTAGTACTGCGCGCCGAACGCCTCGGCGATGCGCGGGTCCAGTTCGGCCGCGACCATCTCGCCGACGCCCGCGGGCGACAGGAGCGTGAGCCGGATGCTGTGGCAGTGCGGGTGGCGGAGGAACTCGGTGTGGAACAGCGACCGCGGCTCGCGGGAGCCGACGCACTCGGTGAACACCACGGCGACGCTGGCGGACCGCAGCCTGCCGAGCACGTGCCGGAGGGTCTCCTTGGAGAGGTCGTCCATGTTCTGCACGTCGTCCACCACGATGACGATCGGCCGCTGCTCGGCGATGGTCAGCAGCGCCGCGCCCAGCTGGTGCAGCACGTGCCCGCGCTTGACCTCCGCGCCGTCCGCGTCGCCCTCGCCGGTCCGGATGGGACTCGCGGCCTCGTCCAGCAGTCCCGAGAGGAAGGCCGCCCGGTCGCCCGAGCAGAGTTCGAGGGGGATGTTGCGCTGGAGCTGGCTGAGCACTCCCAGCGGGAGCGTCCGTTCCCCCGCGGTGCAGGTCGCGTTGAGGAGCAGGGCTCCCGAACGCTGCACCTCCTCGCCGAAGGCGTGCAGCAGCGCGGTCTTCCCGGTGGCTCTGGCCCCGGTGATCATGGCCACGCCGGACCGGCCTCGGAGGCAGTCCTCCAGCACGTGCTGGAGGGTGGCCAGTTCTCTAGTCCGTTCGACCAACATCGAAGACCGCGTTCCTTTCCCGGTGTGGTCACCTGTCCCGCCCAAACGTCCCCGCGGTGAACAAACAGTGGCCAACTCAAGTCGGGTTGTCCCACCAGGCTGTCCTGGTAACACACAACGACAGTATCAGGACAATAAGAAGCTTGTCGATAACGTCTCGGGGAAACATCGAGTTACCCGGACCGTGTGCAACATGCGTGTTACGGAGTTCTCGTACTACTACGCACAACATCCGCGAACGATCGTGAGAATTGCATGAAAACAACCATCGATAAGACCCTACTTCCGTAGGGTTGCCCTACGGCACTCCGAAGCCGATGACAGGTTACGGGTGGCAGAACTCGCAGGTCAGGGAGCCGACTAAACGCGTAGTTTATTCACAAAACAGCGTTTCGGCACAACTCCCAACTGAGACGAGGGCAAGGATTGCTGCCCGTTTGGACATCGAAAGCTTCTTGAGTAGACCACCCCGACTGTTTAGCGTGGCAAAACATCAACGCTGGCTCCTTACCTGCTCCCGCATTGCTACCAGGGCCTATAAGGGGTATCAACCCCCCTAGGGGCGCACTGGGGGCCGACAGGGGTTGCCGCACTACAAGTGGAGTACATAGCTTCGGTGCACTCAGTGTTTCTGCGAATTGAATCATAATGCCGTTTCATAATGACGTTATCACTCCGGGCATAACCGGGCGCCTTCACGACACCGCCGCCTGCGACCGACTGGCGGAGTAAGGAACCGACGAGCATGAGGATCGCTTGCTGGCAGACCGTCGCGGGCGGAGAGCCGCCGCGCACGCGGCTCAGAGCCGCGGCGCGGAACGCCGCCGAAGCCGGTGCCAGGCTGCTGATCACGCCCGAGATCTCCCTCACCGGCTACCACCTCGGCCCGCGCCGACTCCGTGAGCTGGCCGAACCCGACGACGGCCCGATGTGCGACGAGGCGGCGGCCATCGCCGCCGAGACCGGGGTGGCGATCGTCTTCGGCTGGCCGGAGGCCGTCGGCGGCGACGTCTACAACTCCACCCGCCTGGTCGACGGCACCGGGAAAGCCCTTGCCACCTACCGCAAGACCCACCTGTTCGGCGACATAGACCGGGCGATCTTCCAACCCGGCGGCGTCGGCGTCGTCCAGGCCGAGCTCGACGGGTTCACCGTCGGGATGCTCATCTGCTACGACGTCGAGTTCCCGGAATCGGTGCGCGCCCACGCGCTCGCCGGCACCCAGTTGCTCGTCGTCCCGACCGCGTTGATGAAGCCCTGGGACATCGTGGCCCGCACCCTCGTCCACTCCCGCGCCCTGGAGAGCCAGCTCTACATCGCCTACGTGAACTGGGCGGGCGCGGAACGCGAGCTCGAGTACTGCGGGCTCACCCGCGTGGTCGGCCCCTCGGGCCACGCCCTGCACGAGGACGTCCACGGCGAGCAGCTGATCGTCGCCGACCTGGACGCCACCCGGATCACGAAGGCCAAGCAGGTCAACGACTACTTGGCGGACCGACGACCCGAGCTCTTCCCCTGACCCCCTTCCGCCGCACCCGCCAGAGAGCGGGTCACCACCGTCAACCGGGGGTAGCGCACATGGACCACACCAGCCCGATCGACCACGACGACCTGAACGGCCTGCGGGCCCCGGTCACGATGTTCGGACCGGACTTCCCGTTCGCCTACGACGACTGGCTGCGCCACCCGGCGGGCCTGGGCAGCGTGCCCGCGTCGGCGCACGGCACCGAGGTCGCCGTCATCGGCGGCGGCATCGCGGGACTGGTCGCGGCCTACGAGCTGATGAAGCTCGGGCTGCGACCGGTGCTGTACGAGGCCGAGCAGCTCGGCGGCCGGATGAGGTCGGTCCCGTTCCGGGAGCACCCGGAGTCGGTCGCCGAGATGGGCGCCATGCGCTTCCCCCTCGCCGCCACCACGCTGTTCCACTACATCGACAAGGTCGGGCTGAAGACCACGCCGTTCCCCAACCCCCTGTCCACCAACACGCCGAGCACCGTGGTGGACCTCAAGGGCGTCAGCCACTTCGCGCACACGATGACCGACCTGCCGATGGTCTACCAGCAGGTCGCCGACGCGTGGGACAAGGCGCTCCAGGAGACCGCGGAGGTCTCCGCCATGGAGGACGCGGTCCGCAGCCGGGACGTCACGACGATCAAGGCCATCTGGAACCGCCTGGTCCCGCGCCTGGACGACGTGTCGTTCTACGGCTTCCTCACCGCGTCGCCCGCGTTCGCCTCGTTCCAGCACCGCGAGATCTTCGGCCAGGTCGGCTTCGGCACCGGCGGCTGGGACACCGACTTCCCCAACTCCATGCTGGAGATCCTGCGCGTCGTCTACAACGGCGCGGACGTGGACCAGCAGCGCATCACCGGCGGCAGCCAGCAGCTGCCGACGAGGCTGTGGACGCACGAGCCGGAGTTCCTCGACCACTGGCCCGAGGGCACGACGCTGGCGTCGCTGCACACCGGCGGCGTGCCGAAGACCGCGGTCAAGTGGATGCGCCGCACCGCGCACGGGATCACCGTGGAGGACGCGGAGCACGGCATCCGCACCTACCCCGCGGCGGTGTTCACCGCGCAGAGCTGGGCGCTGCTGTCGAAGGTCAAGTGCGACGAGTCCCTGCTCCCCCAGGCCCTGTGGACCGCGGTGGAGCGCACGCACTACATGGGGTCCTCGAAGCTGTTCGTAGTGACGGACCGGCCGTTCTGGCTGGACGTCGACCCGCGCACCGGCAGGCACGTCATGAGCATGACGCTCACCGACCGGATGCCCCGCGGGGTCTACCTGTTCGACGACGGGCCGGACAAGCCCGGCGTCATGTGCCTGTCCTACACCTGGAACGACGACTCGCTGAAGCTCGCGACCCTCACGCTGGAGGAGCGCCTGGAGGTCGTGCTCGGCTCGCTGGCCGAGATCTACCCCGGCGTGGACATCCGCACGCACATCATCGGCGACCCGGTGACCATCACCTGGGAGACCGAGCCGCACTTCATGGGCGCGTTCAAGTCGAACCTGCCCGGCCACTACCGGTACCAGCGCAAGCTCTACACGCACTTCATGCAGGACGGCCTGTCCGACGCCCAGCGCGGGCTGTTCCTGGCGGGCGACGACATCTCCTGGTGCGGCGGCTTCGCGGAAGGGGCCGTCACCACCGCGCTCAACGCGGTGTGGGGCGTCCTGCACCACCTGGGCGGCCGCACTCATCGCGGCAACCCCGGACCCGGCGACGTCTTCAGCGAGATCGCCCCCTTGGAGCTGCCCGAGTTCTGATGTGGCTTCGGTCACCACCAACCCTGTCGACGGAGCCCCCGTGTCGCAACGCGACGCGGGGGCTCCACCCGCAACTGTGCACGCTTGTACACGGGGGCATTCCCTTTTGACCCGCCCGCAGGACGCACCGAAGGGCCCGTCCGGAGCAACCACCCCGGACGGGCCCTTCGGAACGGCAGAGGGGCTCTCAGGCCCAGTTCTCGATGACGCGCCGCTGGAGCTCGGCGGGGTAGGAGGCGGCGAACGACGTGTGCTCCATCCGCTCGCCGATCGGGGCCAGCAGGCCGTCGAACACGACCCTGGGTCCCCAGCCGCGCTTGTACTCGATGTCGGTGTGGCTGACGAAGAGCGGCAGGATGACGCTGTCCATCTGCACCCGCTTGGAGACCGGGTGGATGCGCGTCGCGATGGCCCAGGTGACCTCGGCGAGGTCGGTCGGGTCGATGTCGTCGTCGAGCAGGAAGATCTGCGGGAAGTACAGGCCCGCCTTGTTCCAGAACAGCGTCTGCCCGATGTACTGGGCGAGCGAGTCGCTGGTGGTGTCCGGGTCCATCATCTCGCGCCAGTTCGGCGGCACGGTCACCACGAGCCACATGCCCGCGGAGTCCATCGGCGACCACACCGTGGTCACCGGCAGCTTCACCTCGCGCAGCCGCGCCAGGCACTGGCTGGCCGCGCCGACGCAGGTGACGGTGTGGTACTCGTCCGGCGGGCGCCCCTCGGCCACCAGGGGCCAGATGGGGTCGTTCCGGTGGGTGATCGCGTCGATGTGGAACGTCGGCTGCTTGGTGACGTCCATCGGCTGGTAGCCGGCCGCCTCGCCGAACGGGCCCTCCAGCGCGTCGCGCTCGATGGACACGTGCCCCTCGATCACGACCTCGGCCGTGGCGGGCACGAGCAGGTCGACGGTCTTGGCCTTGACCAGCTCGATCGGCTCGCCGACCAGCGCGCCGAGGAACCCGGCGTCGTACGCGCCGTCGGGCAGCGGGAAGCCCGACACGTACGGGATACCGGGTTCGGCACCCTGCACCAGGGCGTAGGGCATCGGCTTGCCGATCTCCACCCACTGGTTCCAGACGTGCCCGATGTGCTGGCCGTCGGCGATCAGCCCGGTCATCCGCTTGCCGTCGATCTTCATCACCCGCGCGATGGACCAGTTGGTCCACTCCCCGTCGGGCGTCTTCACGATCAGGGCGCCCCAGGTGTTCGCGTACCGGCCGCCGTCCTTCTCGTGCACGATCGGGATCGGGAACGAGTCGAGCGTGGCGTCGTCGCCGAGCAGGACGTTCTCCTGGCACGGCCCGCTCTCCACCACGACGGGCGGGATCGGCTCGCGGGTCTGGGCGTCCGCCAGCGCGTCGACGATCTGCAGGCCGGTGCTGTCCGGCTGGAGGCCGAGCGACAGGGCGATGCGGGCGTAGGGCATGTCCTTCCGCGACGACATCGCGGCGGGCGCGCCGAGGATGCGGAAGCCCGGCCGGGCCCCGCGGATGTTGGTGAACAGCGGTGCCGGGGAGCGGACCTCGTAGCTCCGCCTGGTGATCGCGGCCGTCTCCATGTCGCCGTCGACCTCCCGGTCGACGACCACGAGGTCCCCGAGGTCGTCCAGCGCGTCGAGGTAGCCGCGCAGATCAGTGAAGTGCTTCATCGCCGTTCTCCTTCCGGTGCAGGCGTGCCGACTTCCCGCCGTCCCACCGGGTCGTGAGGTCGTTGTCCACGCCGAACTGGTCGAGCACGCGACTGGTCACGTGGTCGACGATGTCCGGCACTCCCTCGGGGTGGTTGTAGAACGCGGGCATGGGCGGCAGCATCACGACGCCCATCCTGGAGAGCGCGAGCATGTTCTCCAGGTGGATCTCGCTCAGCGGCGTCTCCCTCGGCACGAGCACCAGCTTGCGGCGCTCCTTGAGGGTGACGTCCGCGGCGCGCGCGATCAGCCCCTCGCCGTAGCCGACCCTGATCGCCGCCAGGGTCTTCATGCTGCACGGCGCCACGACCATCCCGTCCGTCCGGAACGAGCCGCTGGAGATCGACGCCGCCTGGTCGTGCGACCCGTGGACGTGGTCCGCCAGCGCCTGCACCTGGCGGACCGTGTAGTCGGTCTCCATCTCGATCGTGGCCCGAGCCCACTTGCTCAGCACGAGGTGCGTCTCCACCCCGACCGCGCTGAGCGTCTCCAGGATCCGGATGCCGATCGCGGCGCCGGTGGCGCCGGTCATGCCGACGACGACGCGCTTCGGCATCCGGATCCCGTCAGCGAACGCCCGCACCGGCGATCACTTGTCTTCCCAGCGGAAGAAGACCGCCGCGAGGGTGCTGACGACGAGGGTGAAGCCGATGAGCACCGAGCCCGGCACGATGAGGGCCTCGAAACCCTTGCCCCGCACCAGGACGTCGAGCATGCCCTCGTTCATGTGCCGCAGCGGCAGCGCGTTGGTGATCAGCTTGACCCAGTCCGGGGCCTTGTCGATCGGGAAGAAGCTGCCCGCCAGCAACGCCATCGGCAGCACGGCGAGGTTCGCCGCGCCGGTCACCGAGTCCTCGGTCTTGCAGATCGCGCCGAGCAGCATGCCCACCGAGAAGAAGGCCAGCGTCCCGAGTATGAGCAGCGGGATCGCCAGCCACCACTGGTTGGACAGCTTGAGGCCGAACATCGGGAGGGTCGCCACCGCCACGAACAGGACCGCCTGCAGGAGCGCGATCACGACCGAGAGCAGCAGCCTGGACGAGAGCACCGAGCCGCGGCCGATGGGGGCGAGCTGGATGCGGCGCAGGACCTGCTTGCGCCGCCACGCCACCAGGGTGAGCGCGGAGCTGAACACCGCGGCGGTGGACACACCCCACGACAGGATGCCGGGCGTGAGGTACTGGATGGGCTCGAAAGCCGTCTCCTCGATGGGTTTCTGCCGCACCGCGTACTTCGGCGGGGTGGTGCCCGCGCCGAGGTTCGCGCTCGCGACCGCGTCGGAGATCTTGGCCAGCGCGGGCCCGGTCTCGGCGCGGTCGCCGTTGGCGTAGCGCACGTCGATCGAGTCGCCCTGCGACACCACGATCGCCGCCACGTTGCCGTCGCGGAGGCTGTTGATGGCGGTGGTGGAGTCCTTGAACTCCTGGAGGTTCACGCCCTCGGAGTTCTTCAGCGCGGCCACGACGCGGCTGTCGCCGACCACCGCGATCTCCACCGAGTCGCCCAGCTTCACACCTGAGAGCAGGGAGAACACGATGAGGAACATCAGGGGGAACATGAAGGTGAAGAAGAGTGCTGCCTTGTCCCGGTAAGAGGCCTTGAACATGGCCAAAGACAGGCTGGTAAACGCTTTCATGTCGCCGTCTCCGCTCGAAGTGCTGACGACGCCGGGAGCACGAGCACCGGAGCGACGCCAGTTGTTTGGTGGGTCACTCGCGGTACGCGCGACCGGTGAGGTGCAGGAACACGTCCTCCAGGGTGGCCGTGCGGACCTGCGCCTTGTTCAAGGCGTCGAGCTCGCCCAGCGCCTTGATGGTGAGACCCGCGTCGTTCGTCGCGATGATGACGGAGACCCCGTCGTCCACGACGTTGTCGGCGCCCGGCAGGGTCCGCGCCAGCTCCGCGGTCACCGCGCCGTGCTCGACGATGACCTGGGTCTGGGCGTTGAGCTTGCGCACCAGCCACGCGGGCGGGCCCATCGCCATGATCCGTCCCTTGTCGACGATCGCCACCCGGTCGCAGAGGATCTCGGCCTCGTCGAGGTGGTGGGTGGTGTAGACGATCGTCTTGCCGCGGGCCTGGATGGCGCGCAGCACGTCCCAGAGGTTGCGGCGGGCCTGGGGGTCCAGTGCCGCGGTCGGTTCGTCCAGGAACACGATCTCCGGGTCGTGCGCCAGCGCGCACGCGATGGAGAGGCGTTGCCGCTGTCCACCGGAGAGGTCAACGTCCTGCACGTCGGCCTTGTCCGTGAGGCCGACCAGTTCGAGCATGTCCACGGCCGCCGAGCGGCTCACGCCGTAGAGCGACCCGAACGTCTGGAGCTGCTCCTTGGACGTCAGCCGCTCGAAGAACGACGACGCCTGGAGCTGGACGCCCAACTTGGGCAGTAGCTTGGGGTTGCGGGGCCAAGGGCTCTCGCCGAGGATCCGCACCGAACCGGAATCCGGTTTGCGCAGGCCCTCCACGATCTCCAGGGTGGTGCTCTTCCCGGCGCCGTTCGGGCCGAGAAGACCGAAGAACTCTCCTTCCGCGACGGTGAACGACACACCGTCGACGGCACGCAAGTCGCCGTAGGACTTGCGAATGTCGCTCACGACGATCGCGGGCCCGTCTGCTGTCATGGTCCAAAACGCTAGGGCTGGATCGGTTTCGCGACGATGGCCGAAGGCGTTTCTAGGGGACCCCTAGCACATCTTCAGGGGGCGCGTGCTGCGCCACACGGGCCCGCCCCGCCAACTTAGGCTAACCTAAATGGATGAACCACTCCCAGGAGGTCGGATGAGCAACGCCCCTGCGAGCGACGCCCCCGCACGGGACCGCCGCTCGGTCACCACGCTGCGCGTGCTGCGGACCGAGCGGGTCACCCCGCACATGATCCGCGTCGTGGCGGGAGGCCCTGGCCTGGAGGACTTCGTCCCCAACGACCGGACCGACGCGTACGTGAAGGTGCTGTTCCCGCTGCCGGGCGTCGACTACCCGCAGCCGCTCGACATGCAGGCCGTCCGCCGCGACTTCCCGCGCGACCAGTGGCCGGTGGTGCGGACCTACACCGTCCGCTACTTCGACCCCGTCGCCCGCGAGCTGGCGATCGACTTCGTGCACCACGGCGACGCCGGCGTGGCGGGCCCGTGGGCCGCGGCCGTGCAGCCCGGCGAGGAGTTCTCGCTCCTGGGCCCCGGCGGCGGCTACGCGCCGTCGGCCGAGCACGGCCTGCACCTGCTGCTCGGCGACGAGGCGGCGCTGCCCGCCATCGGCGCGGCGATCGAGCGGCTGCCCGCCGGAGCGCGGGCGCGGGTCGTGGTGGAGGTCGAGGGCCCGGACGAGGAGCAGAAGTTCGACAGCCCCGGCGCGGTCGAGCTGACGTGGGTGCACCGGTCGGCGGGCAGGTCGCTGGTGGACGTGGTGCGCGCGCTGGAGTTCCCCGGCGAGGACACGCAGGCGTTCGTGCACGGCGAGGCGGCGATGGTGAAGGAGCTGCGCGCGCTGATGGCCGAGCGGGGCGTCACCAAGGACCGGCTGTCGATCTCCGGCTACTGGCGGCGCGGTCTGAGCGAGGACGGCTTCCGCGAGGTCAAGGCCGCCGAGTCCGGCGCCTGAGGGACGGGGTGCCCCGAGTGTGGGGCTCGGGGCACCAGGACGTGTTCGGCGGCGGGGGCCCGTCCGGTTCACCCGGCGTCCAGGTGATGCGTCAACCCACCCCGTAGGATGGCCGCCGTGAGCGAAGACCCCTGGCTGAACGCGAACGAGCAGCGCGCCTGGCGAAGCTTCCTGGGCATGCAGAGGCAGCTGAGCACGCACCTGTACCGGCACCTCCAGCGCGAGTTCGGCCTGTCCGGATCCGACTACGAGATCCTGGTCAACCTCTCCGAGTCCCCCACCGGCCGGATGCGCGCCTTCGAACTCGGTGAGGCCACCGACTGGGAGAAGAGCCGCATGTCCCACCACCTGACGCGGATGGCCCAGCGGGGCCTGGTCCGCCGCGAACCGTGCGCCGAGGACACCCGCTACGCCGACATCGTGCTGACCGACGAGGGCCGCAACGCCATCGCCGAAGCCGCCCCGCACCACGCGGCCAACGTCCGGGCGTGGTTCATCGAGGCCGTGGGCCCGGAACGCCTGGCGGTCATCGAGGAAGCCAGCGACGCGGTCCTCACCGCCCTGACCCACCACGACAACCAAGCCGACCACGGCTGACCCCTCGGGGCCTGTTCCGACCCCGGCAACATCCCGCAGGTGCCGACCACGACCGCTCGAAGTCGTGGCGACCGTTGCCACCCGGCTCCCATCACTGCCTCAGCCCGGTCCGCACATCCGGGCTGTCCCCAGCCCCGCCCTGCGCACACCCGCCGCCCGCGGATCACCGCTGGGGCCCACTTCGGCTGCGCCCAGCCAAGCGGCCCATCGCGTTTCACCGCTCGGCCCACGCCTGCGACCCGAGCGACCGCGCTGCCGCCGCACCCCGCCCATTCCGGGCTCGTCGCCCGTGCCTTCGCCAACCGAGCCGTCTCCTCCCGCCCAGCCGTCCCCGGACAGGCGTCCCCGGACGCGCGAGAGCCCCGAGGCCGGTAGCGGCTCGGGGCTCTCGCGCGTGAAGCGGGAAACCTGTGCGGATCAGCGGTGGGCGGACTCGAACGCGTCGACCACGCTGGCCGGGATGCGTCCGCGGTCCGCGAGCTCGTGGCCGTTCGCCTTGGCCCAGTCGCGGATGGCCCGCGTCTGCTCCTTGCTCCGCCCCTCTCCGGCGGGCTTGCCGCCCACGATCGTGGCGGTGCCGCGCTTGGCGCGACCACCGGTGCGCCGTGCGGCGGCCACGAAACTGGCCAGACCATCGCGCAGCTTCGCGCCGTTGGCCTCATTCAGGTCGATCTCGTAGGTAACACCATCCAGTGAAAACTGCACCGTGGAAATGTCTTCACTGCTCGTGCCGTCCAGGTCGTCGATCAGCTGGACGAGAACCTTCTGGGCCATGGGTCGAACCTCACAACGAGTCGAACGGGCGGAATGTGACGACAATACCAAACCAAACGCAGTTAATAGTCCGATCGCGGAAAAAAGTCAACGACCGCACCTCTCGGAGTTTCGAGCCCCGCCAAACGTCACCCGTTCGAGCGCGGCCGATATCGGGGTCACCCGTCCGGCGCTAGCGGGTCCGCCACGGCGGCCCGCCGCCGGCAGGGGGCAACGCGGCCGGGCGCGTCCCGGTGGACCACTCACCGGCCAATCCGGAAAAACGCGACCCCCCGCGGAACCACCCGAGTTCACATACACGAACATTCGAAAAGCCCTCGAAGAACCGACCGATCAGCGCTTGCCGGACGAGTTCGACTGCCGGTAGCGTCACCGACCGGACTATTCGAACGACCAGTGGGCGCAATGGCCGTTCCTCCTTGTCCGGGTCGTTGGCGAGCATTTCAATTCTCCACGACCCCTCCCCTGCCGGAAAGACCGGAAGAAATGTCGTGGAGGTAATCCTCATGGCTGTTCGCCCACTGTTCCGCCGACGGTTGGCCGCCCTGCTGGCCGCCGTCGCGCTGAGCGCGGCGACGACGTCCGCTCCCCCGATCGCCGCCGCCGCGCCCGTCCAGGCGGCCGCGACGCTGGACACCGTCACCAACGCCTACGTGTACGGATGCCTGCGCACCAACGGCGCGGCCCTTTACGACGCCACCGTCGGCAAGACGTTCGTGGCGTACTCGAGCACCAACCACGACATCTACCTCAAGGCCTACGACCACGCGAGCAATTCGTGGTCGGCGGGCGTCCGCGTGGCCGCTCTCAACCTCACGCACGACAACGCGTACCACGATTATCCGGTGTTGAAGCAATTGCCGGACGGCCGGTTGACCGTATTCCGGGCGCAGCACACGGTATCGGCGCACATGTACACGGCGCCCACCGCGCACTCCATTTCCGGAACGTGGACCGCGCGGCAGATCAGCACCGACCGGAATGGCTACCTGGAACCGATCTTCCTCGGCGGGACCATCTACTTGTTCTACAGCCAGAACACCGACATCGCCTACCCCTACCGAACCTATCGCCTCATCACGTCGTCCGACTCGGGCCTGACGTGGTCCGCGCCGAGGACGCTCATCGACTCCGGGCGGACCGCCGACAAGTACGCGGAGGTCTACGCCTTCGGGGTGACGCAGCGGGACAGCCGCGTCTACCTCACGTGGTCGATGCACGGCGGCCCGAAGGGGCACAACGGCGGCGGGAAGAACATCTACGTCGCATATTTCGAGACGGCCGACTACACGCTGCGCACGGTCGGTGGCACAAGTCTCGGAACGTCCATCACCGGTGCTGAACTGGCGCAGACCAGCGTGGTCACGACCAGTCCGACGGATCTGCCCGCGGGCAAGGACCTGCCGGAGGAGAACCCCGTGGCGTGGCGGTTGACCGACGGTTCGGTGGTGCTCGGCTACGGCGTCGGCACGTCGACCAGCCGGAAGATCGTCCTGGCGCGGTACGCGGGCGGCGCGTGGACCAGCACGACGCTCGACTCCACCACGTCGCTGTTCAAGGACATCGTCGCGAGCGGCGACAGCGTGGAGGTCGTCTACGCGACCGCCGACCAGAAGCGCCTGGTCGCCAAGCGCTGGACCCCGGCCACGGGAGCCGTGACGACGCCGTTCGACGTCGTGATCCCGTACAACAACGGGGCCGACACGGTGTTCTACGCGGATTTCGTCGAGAATCGAAACGGGATCAGCGTCATCGCCTCGACGATCAACCAGGCGTCGCGCAAGACCGAGCACACGGGCCGCTGGCCGGTGTTCGCGATCAAGAACTGAAGATCCGCGCCGGGTAGGGCAGAGTGGAGCGCATGGAAATGCGACTGCCCGATCCCGGTGCGCTGTTCGGCCTGGCGAAGTCGACCGTCGGATGGGCGGTCGACTCCGCCGTGGCGGTCGCCGCGGTGCCGGGGAGAGTGCTCGGGCTGCTGGACGCGGCCGAGTCGTTGGTCGGCCGAGTCGACGACGTGGTCACCCGAGCCGACGCGCTGGTGACCCGCACCGAGGCCGTGGTCGGGTCGGCCGAGGCGGTCGTCGAGTCGGCCCGCACGGTGAGCGCCGCCGCGGCCGTCGTGGTGGCCGACGCCCGCCGCGTGTCGACCGCGGCCGACGCCGTGGTGTCGGAGGTCGTGGACATCACGTCGAAGGCCACCGGGGTGGTCGCGACAGCGGAGTCGACGGCTAAGACCGCGCACGAACTGCTGGAGGAGTTCTCGCCACTGGCCCGCCGGGCGATGCCGTTGCTGAAGCGGTTCGTGGAGGAGCTGTCGCCGCACGAGATCGAGGCGGCCATCCGGTTGGTGGACCAGCTGCCGGTGATCACGGAACACGTGATCTCGGACGTCCTGCCGATCCTCGCGACACTCGACAAGGTCGGCCCGGACGTGCACCAGCTGCTCGAGGTGACCAACGACGTGCGGCAGGCGATCCTCGGGATTCCGGGGTTCAACTTCCTGCGGAAGCGCGGGGAGGACAAGGAGGAGGAGTGACCTGGGGCTCGGGTCGCTCCTGTGGGGGTGGTCCGGAGGCTCGGTTCCGTTGGGGGTGGTCCGGGGCTTGGTTACGTTGGGGGTGGTCCGGGGCTTGGTTACGTTGGGGGTGGTCGATTTGACTTGGGGCCCCTAGATTTGAGCCTTGATCGGGCCAAAAGGCAGTGCCCGAAAGCTCTGCCCGATCTCCAATTTTAAGGCTCAAATCCCCCAAGTAAAATCGACCACGGTTGCGTGCTTCCGTTGCTGTGTGCGACTTCCAGCGTCCGCTCTGTTCTGTCTTCCTTGTGTCGCAATGGTTACAGCGTCGCTGCCCACTGCTCCACTGTGGTCAGGTGGTCGGTGGTGATGCCGGTGTGCGGGTCGACTCGGACGAGTTCCGTTGGTGTGCCTTGCCTGCGGGTGAGGAAGTCGTCCCTGTGCTTGGGGTAGAGGTCGAAGTCGTCGTCCAGCCAGGCCAGTGGGCGGTCGCGGGCGAACCTGGTCACCGCGCGGAACTTCCAGTGTGGTTGTGGTGGGCCGAATTCGATGACCGTCAACGGCGGTAGGCCGAGTGCCGGGCCCACCATGGTGTTGGCCTGGTGTTCCCAGGTGGTGGCCCAGGCCAGTTGCAGGCCGGTTCTGGTGGCCAGGTCCGTCAGCTGCCTGCCGTGGTCCGGGTTGAGCCACATGACCAGCGGTTTGCGGCGGCTCCACCTGGAGAGTCGCCAGCTGTGCTCCCGGTAGCCCGGTGGTTTGGCGTCACGCTTCGCCGCCCAGGGGTTGAGCGGGCCGTCGATGTCCAGGAGCAGCAGGGGTTTCATGGTTCTTCCAAGCTACCTGGCGTCCGGGTCGGGGCCGGATTTCACGTGGGCCGTGTTCGAGGTCTTGCCCCAGTAGAACGCGCGGACGCGGTAGGTCGCGGTCTTCTCCGTGGGGAGGGTGATGAGGCCCGTGGAGTTGATGTTGGGGTCCATGACCGCCACCGGGGTGAAGGTGTTGGCGTTGACGGCTTTCACTTCCAGCAGGTAGCCGTCCTCGTCGTTGGCGTGGTCGGTCCAGGTGAACCTGATGCCGTTGGCGTGCATGATCGTCGCGTGGAAGTCCGTCGGGGTGCCGCCGCCCGTGCGGACGGACTCGGTGGTGGTCGTTCCCGGAGCCGGAACCGTGGTAGGGACCATCCAGCCGTGGTCGGTCGCCTGGGTCGCGTCGTCGAGTTCGCCCGGTGGGAGGGTGATTTCCCGTGCCTCCGTGGTGGGGCCGGAATAGGGGCGGACGCGGTAGTAGAACGTGGTGGCCGGAATGAGGTCCGGGTGCTTGTACGCGGTCTGCTCGGCCGGGGCGAATTGGAGGGTCGTGTACTCGCCGTTCGGGTCCGTCGCGTATTCCACGGCGTGGCCCGCGGTGTTCGGGGTGTTGTCGTGCCAGCTGATCGTGGCGTTCAACGGGGTGTCGAGAACGGCGGTCAATTCCGCCGTGGAATCGGTTTTCGCGGCACAAGCGCTGAGCAGGACGGCGAGGAGCAGGAAGCGGTGCTTCGTCACGGGGCGGCGCCAGGGGTCGGGGCCCTGCCGTTCCCACACCGGGGAACGGCAGGGCGTTCGAGGGCTTACAGGTGCCAGAACTTGATGCCGCTCCACACGACGGTGGCGGGGCCCTGACCCGAGCTGGTGCGGTAGGCGCCGAACTTGTCGTAGAAGTTGCCGCCGGGGCTGGAGACCGTGTACTTCAGCGACCCGTTGATGTACGTCTTGTGGTTGTTGCCGATCCGGTGGACCGTGTTCACCCGCACTGACGTGCCGACCGTCGCGCCCGTGGCGATCGTGGCGCCGCCCTCGACGGCGTAGAGCCGCCCGCCGCGCTCGACCGCGAGCATGTAGTACGGGCCGGGCTCGGAGTCGTTGAACGTCTGCTTGAGGCTGATCCTGGTGCCGGCGAGGCTGCTCACGCGGAACGTGCCCTCGAACTGGCGGGCGGCGCTGCCGGAGTAGTTGGCGTACCGCCGTTCGGCCCTCTGGTCGCCGCTCGCCGTCGAGCAGGTGAGCTGGAACGTGAGGCCGTTGGCGACGCCGCAGCCCCTCTGCTGGACGGTGTACGACGGCGAGTAGGAGATCCAGTTCCCGGACTCGACCTGGGCCTGCGCGCTCGGCGCGCCGACGAGTCCCATTCCGGCGAGAGCGGCCGCCGCGAGTGCGAACACGCGCACCCTGGAAAGCAGTCGTGACATCTTTGTCCCTTCCGTGGCCACGGCGGCGGCGACGTGGAAGGCAAACATTAGGGGCGTTACCGCACCTATTTCAAGAGTGCGGCATGTGTTTATGGACGTGAACGTGTCGATCATGCATTCACCATTGTCGCGCGCGTTTTCCGGAAAAGCCGGTCGGGCGACCGCGCCGGGGACCACGACCGGAACGGATACGCTGCCCGACGATGAGACGCAAGCTCAAGCCCCCACTGCCCCAGCGGCACGGCCTCGACCCCGCCCGCCTGCGGATGCCCGCGGAGGGACCGTGGACGACGCTGCGGGACCACCTGGTCGACCGACTGCCCAAAGTGGACCCCGCGCGCATCGACCTGATGCTGCGCGAGAGCCGGATCGTGGACATGGACGGGCCGGTGCCGCCGGACGCGCCGTTCGTGCCGAACTCCTCGGTGTGGTTCCACCGGGACCTGCCGGACGAGGTGGCGGTGCCGTTCGAGATCGGCGTCGTGCACCGCGACGACGACCTGCTGGTCGTGGACAAGCCGCACTTCCTCGCGACCATCCCGCGCGGCAAGCACATCCTGGAGACGGCGCTGGTGCGGTTGCGGCGCGAACTGGACCTGCCGGACCTCGTGCCCGCGCACCGGTTGGACCGGGTGACCGCCGGGCTGATCATGTTCATCGTGAACCCCGCGCGCCGCGGCGCGTACCAGACGATGTTCCGGGATCGCGTGGTGCACAAGGAGTACGAGGCCGTCGCGCCGTTCCGCGCCGACCTGGACCTGCCGTGCACGGTGCGCAGCCGGATCGTCAAGGAGAAGAGCGTCATCACGGCGCAGGAACTCGACGGCCCGCCCAACAGCGAGACGCTCGTGGAACTCGTGGAGCACCGCGACGGGCTCGGCCGCTACCGGCTGCTGCCCAGGACCGGGCGCACGCACCAGCTCCGGCTGCACATGGCCGGGCTCGGCGTGCCGATCCTCGGCGACGACTTCTACCCCGTGCTCACCGAGACGGCGCTGGACGACTACCGGAAACCGTTGCAGCTGCTGGCGAAGGTGCTCTCCTTCACCGACCCGCTCACGGGCGCGCCACGCCGGTTCGAGAGCCCGTCGACGTTGCTGGCGTGGACCTCCCGCGACGCGTGGCTCGCCGGACCGCCGGCTACCCGACCAGGCCCAGCAGTCGGCTGATCTCCTTCGACCGCGACTCGCGGATCGTGGTGGCCAGCTCCTTGGCCCGCGCGTTGCCCCCTCCGTCCAGTTCGGTCTTGGTCAGCTCCACCGAGTTGTGCAGGTGCCCGGTCATCAGGTTGAGGAACGTGGTGTCGAACTCGGTGTCCGGGGCGGACTTCAGCGCGGCGATCTCGGCCGGGCTCGTCTGGTGCAGGCCGCCGTGGTGCTCGTGCGCGCCGGGGTCGGCGTTCATCGCGGTCGGCTGCCCCCACGCGGTGAGCCAGCCCGTCATGGTCTCGGACTCCTTGCGCTGCACGGAATCCAGCTCTTCCGCGACGTCGCGCACGGCGGGGTTCACCGCGCGCTCCTTCGCCAGCCCGGTCAGCTCCAGGCCCTGGGCGTGCAGCGGCAGCATCATCTGGAGGAACATCACGTCGGCCGCGTTGTAGTCGGCTTTCGCGGGGGCCGAGCCGCAGCCGGCGAGCAGCAGGACGGCCGTGACCAGCAGGACGATCCGTTGGGGGTTCATGGTCCTCCGCGGCGGGGTTCTCGGGACGGGCGAAGGGACCCGCGCCCCCGTGGGCGGGAGCGCGGGTCCGGTGCGGGCGCCTACAGGGGCGCCAGCGTCTTCGCTCCGGCCGCGAGGCCGTTCACCTGCACGTCGACGCACGAGTAGAACGCGTTGGCCGTGTCGGCGATGTTCCACACCGCGAGGATCTTCTGCCTACCGGTGCGGCCGCCGAGGCTGACCGTGTGGTTCACGGTCGCGCCCGGCTGCTTGCCGCCGTCGTTGAAGACGGCGATCCGCGTGCTGCCGATGAAGTACTCCCACGTGCTGGTGGCGTGGCGGGCCGTCAGCACCCACTTGAAGTTGATCGTCCCGCTGACCGACGCGGCGGGCCACCCCTTGCTCTCGTCGCTGAGCTGGGAGAAGCGGGAGTTGTTGCCGTGGCAGTTCTTGACGCCCTTCGGGCCCTCGACGCTCTGGGGCTCGTAGATGATCTCGCCGCAGTTCGACACCCGGCCCTGGGCGCAGTTCGCCTGCCTGCTGGGCGGGGACGAGATGTAGCCGTGCGCGCTCGCCGTTCCCGCGGGTGCGAGGACGACGATCAGGGGTGCGACGCCGATGGCGACCGCCGCCGCGGCGATCTTGCTCCGAAAGCTCATGACAGCTCCTCTGGAAGGAATGGCGGTTCCCAGGTGGGAGTGCGAGATCCCCCCACCACAGGGTGGGAACCCGTGCAGTGGAAACGTGATCCGTGACGTGTCAACGCGGCGGAATTGACACAGCACCGCTCGACCACGAGTTTCCGCTGGTCAGCGGATCCAGGTTGTCGCTTGTACATGTGGTCTAGACCAGAAACGTTAGCGACCACGGACAAAGCGGTCAAGGCGCATTGGAAGGGCTCGCAACGAATTCTGAACCGCGAGTGCTCACGTTCCGTACAGCCGGGTATGACGTCCCAGGTCGGCAGGCGCGCCACTCGAACCGCACTCGCGGCCGCGGTCCTCGCCGCGCTCGTGGTCGCGCCTGCACCCGCCGCGCACGCCGAACCCCTGCCGCCCAACGCCTCCGAGGCGTTGCAGAAGTACACCGGCCTGACCCACGACGCCGAGGTGCTCAACGAGGAGCACCTGCGCGCGCAGGAGGACCAGCGGACGAAGCTGGGCGAGCTGAACCGGGCCAACCAGGACATGGTGACGGCGGGTCAGGCCCTCGACAAGGCGTCGGCCGCGGAGAAGGAGTACCGGGCGAAGGTCGACCTGCTGACCGAGGCGTCCTTCCAGGGGGCCAGGTTCACCGGGCTGTCGGCGCTGCTGGTGTCCGACTCGCAGACCGACTTCCTGAGCCGGATGTCGGCGATGGACGTGCTCGCCGCGGACCAGGCCGCGTCGCTGGGCGCGTTGTCGGGGGCGTTGAACGACGCCGCGGCGGCCCAGGCCGGGGCGAAGGACGCGCAGAGGCGGGCGTCGGAGGCGTCGGCCGCGGCCGACAAGCTCGTGACGGACATCGAGGAGCGCCGGGTCAAGCTGGTCGAGCAGATCGGCACCGCCCGCACCCAGTACAACTCGCTGAGCTCCACCGACCGGGCCGTGCTGGCGAACAAGGGCGACACGTCGGCGGTGGACACCCCCGCGGGCGCGGCCGGGGTGGCGCTGGACTTCGCGTTGGCGCAGCGGGGGAAGGCCTACGTGTTCGGCTCCAACGGCCCCAACACGTGGGACTGCTCCAGCCTGACCCAGGCGTCGTACCGGGCGGCCGGGGTGTCCATCCCGAGGGTCACCTACACCCAGGCCACCACCGGCCGGGCGGTGTCGCGCGCCGAGGTCCTGCCGGGCGACCTGATCATCTACTACTCCGGCCAGTCCCACGTGGCCATGGCGGTGGACAACGTGCGGGCGGTGCACGCGTCCACCGAGGGCGTGC
Source organism: Umezawaea sp. NPDC059074 (assembly GCF_042738955.1). Classification (NCBI taxonomy): domain Bacteria; kingdom Bacillati; phylum Actinomycetota; class Actinomycetes; order Pseudonocardiales; family Pseudonocardiaceae; genus Umezawaea; species Umezawaea sp. NPDC059074. The sequence continues at coordinate 11,386 of NZ_JBHYHC010000104.1, read as the reverse complement.
CGGTGAAGATCGCCAACATCGACGACATCGGGCCGATCAGCGTGATCCGGCGGATCGTGGGCTGACCGGCCCGCCGCCCGATCCGGCTACACGGTCAGCTTGGCCTCGACGCGCTTCAGGTAGTGCCGCGCCAGCGCGAGGTTCGCGTGCTCGCGGTCCAGCACCAGGTAGAGGAAGAGCGTCGGGTTGCCCTTGGCGGCCGACAGCGGCCGGATCAGGTGGTACTGGCGGTTCAGGGTGATCAGGATGTCCTCGATGGTGTCGTTGAGCGCCAACGACGCCATGACCCGCAGCTTCGCGCGCACCACCTCGGTGTTCCCCGCCGCCGCGACGTCGAGGTCGAGCCAGTCACCCCCGCCGAGCGTGCCCAGGGACATGCCGCTGTCGTAGTCGACCAGCGCCACCCCCACGGCACCGGCGATGGTCATGGACTCTTTCAAGGCTAATTCGATGCTCATGGAGAATGTGAACCCTTCACAGGTGACCGGGCGCGTGCCCGGTACCGAGCGGACATTTCCGCATCGGTGAAAGCAGCGCGCACAGCAAATCACACCCCCTCGCGGACCCGCACGGAAAACCGTCCGATTGGAGCAACCGTGCCACGGGGTGACCACCGAGAACACGGTGGGTGACAGGGTCACCGTCCGCGAGATCGAGGTGACACAGCGTCTGACGAGCACAAGCGCGCTGCACCCGCGACCCGTCCGGACGTCCGATCACCCTCGGCCGACACGGAGCGTCATATCGACGTGACCAACCGAAGAAAGGCCACGGCAATCGCCGTTGCCAATCTGAACCGTCACGTTCCACAATCAAAGAAATCGTCGGCGGAATTCGTCGCGCCGACTCGTCCACCGCATTTCGCGGGGGAGCCCACCCCTTCACCCGCGAACGGGGAAGGGTGGGCGGTCACCCCTCTTGCGGCTCGTCGACGAAGTACGCCCGCCGGTTCGCGCGCACGGTGTGCACGCGCTGGCGGAGGACGGCGTGCTGGAGCAACGACAACGCCTGCTTGGCCGCTATGGTGAACAGCCCCATGGTGATGTCCCGCTCGCCGAACACGACGAGCAGCAGCGACGACTCGACCGGGAACACGCAGACGTAGCCCGACGTGCCCTCGAACATCGCGGTGCGCGGCTCGCCGACCCCGGCCTGCGCGGTGAACTGCGCGGCGAGCCCGATGGCCGCCGCGGACATGGCCGCGACGCTCTCGTTCTCGACGTCCCTCGTGTCGCTGGAGAGGACCAGGCCGTCCTGCGTGGCCACCAGGAGCCCGGTCACCCGGTCGACCTGGCTCTTGATCTTCTGGAGGGTCGCGTTCATCTCGGACGAGTCGAACGGCGGCTGTGTCACCAGTGGTCCCAGCGGGAGGGGTTTCGTGGACGTGGAAGACGGCCTTCGCGTCGGCAGCGGAGCGGCGCCCGCCCTTCTGGCCTCCGCGGCGCTCATACGGTCAAGTTGCCTTCGATGCGCTTCAACTGGTGGCGGGCGAGGGCGAGGTTCGAGCGCTCCCGGTCCAGCACCAGGTAGAGGAACAGCGTCGTGGGGCCCTTGGCGGTCGTCAGGGGGCGGATCAGGTGGTACTGGCGGTGCAGGGTGATCAGGATGTCCTCGATGCTGTCGTTCAGCGAGAGGGACGCCATCACGCGCAGCTTCGCGCGCACCACCTCGGTGTTGCCCGCCGCGGCGACCTCGAGGTCGAACCAGTCACCACCGCCCATCGTGCCGAGCGCCATGCCGCTGTCGTAGTCGACGAGCGCCACGCCCAGCGCACCGGGGATGGTCATGGACTCTTTCAACGCCAACTCGATGCTCATTAAGAAAATCGACCCCTCATATGCGATCGGGTGTACACCAGGTAAAGCGCGGGCCAACACTCTCGCACTCCGTTTGACCAACGGAAACCGCGCTCGGCGAATCACACTATGTCTCGCGGACGTACGTCAATACGACTGTTCGGAGCAATCTTCGTCACCGATCGGTCTCGAACCACCCCGGAAAACGCGGTGAGTAGCCACTCGTGAGGGCACGGTCACCAGGGCTCTGACATGCACACCTGCGCCGATCACGCATGATGGGACGAGCTTCGGCACGTCGTGATCCATCAAGCGGAGAACTGGGTCGGACCGCTCGCTAACGCCGGGACAACGGAGAGCGATGTCCACGAATAATGGCGCCGGACCGCACTCCCGCCAACTGAACGGCCGCGTTCCCGAAGTGGGTCCGCGGCAGGAGCCGCGCGCTGAAAAGGGTTGTTTTGAGGGGTGTCGCCGAGGCGGTGCCCCAAATTAGCCGAGCGCACCCGCACGCGGATTTCCCCGGCCCGAGCGAAAATCCGAAATCCGGCCCCGCACTCGACCACCGCGCCCAAGAGGGCCGGGCCGCCCTCCGCACCACGCCCAGGCAGGCCAGACCCAGCCTCTTGACCACACCCGGACACACCGGCCCGGCCCCGAACCACACCCACGCAGGCCGGGCCCGATCCCCAGCAGCACCCGGACCAGCCAGGACCAGCCGCTGAACCGAGCCCATGCCGGCCAGACCCGGCATCGAACCCTGCCCAGGCAGACCGGGCTCAGCCTCGGAGTCGTGCCAAGCAGGCCTGCCCGCGAACCGCATCCACGCAAACCGGGCCCAGCCACCTAGCCACTCCCGGACACGCCGGCCCGGCTCCGAACCCACGCCCGCGTTCGCCGTCCAGCCCCCGAACCGCGGCCACGCCGGCCAGCCCTGGTCCCCGAACCCCACCCAGGCACGCCCGGCCCCCGAACCTCACCCGGACACGCCGCAGGCCCCCGCCCGGTCCGGGTGGGGGGCTGCGGAGGTGTGGTTACTCGGCCAGGGTGTCCAGGATCTGCTGGCCGTACTTGGCCAGCTTGTTCTCGCCCACGCCGTTGACCGTGCCCAGTTCCTCCAGCGAGCCGGGGTTGAGCGTGGCGATCTGGCGGAGGGTCGCGTCGTGGAAGATCACGTACGCGGGCATGCCCTGTTCCTTCGCCGTTGCCGCGCGCCAGGCCCGCAGGCGTTCGAACACCGGGGCCGCCTCGGCGGGCATGTCGACCGCCACGGCGGCGGCCTTGCTGGTGCGGGCGGGCTTCGAGGCGCGAGCGCGTTCTGGTTCGCGGCGGAGCATGACCTCGCGTTTGCGGCCCAGCACCTCGGAGCTGCCCGGCGTGAGCACGAGGGTGCCGTAGTCGCCCTCCACGGCCAGCAGGTCCTGGGCGAGCAACTGGCGGACCACGCCGCGCCACTCGGTCTCGCGCAGGTCCGCGCCGATGCCGAACACGGTGAGCGAGTCGTGGTCGAACTGGATGACCTTCGCGGTCTTCTTCCCCAGCAGGATGTCGATCACCTGGCCCGCGCCGAACTTCTGCCTGCGCTCGTTGTGCAGCCGGTACACCGTCGACAGCAGCTTCTGCGCCGGGATGGTGCCGTCCCACGACTCCGGCGGCGACAGGCACGTGTCGCAGTTGCCGCAGGGCGTGCCCTCCTGGCCGAAGTAGGCGAGCAGCCTCGTGCGGCGGCAGTCGACCGTCTCGCACAGCGCGAGCATGGCGTCGAGGTGCATGCCGAGCATCCGCCGGTGGGCCTGGTCGCCCTCCGACGTGTCGATCATCTTCCGCTGCTGCACCACGTCCTGGAGCCCGTACGCCAGCCACGCCGTCGACGGCAGCCCGTCACGGCCCGCGCGGCCGGTTTCCTGGTAGTAGCCCTCCACCGACTTCGGCAGGTCCAGGTGCGCCACGAACCGGACGTCCGGCTTGTCGATGCCCATGCCGAACGCGATGGTCGCCACCATGACCAGCCCGTCCTCGCGGAGGAAGCGGGACTGGTTCGCCGCGCGGACGCCCGAGTCGAGCCCCGCGTGGTACGGCAGCGCCGGGATGCCGTTCTGCACCAGGAACTCGGCCGTCTTCTCCACCGACGCGCGGGACAGGCAGTAGACGATGCCCGCGTCGCCCGCATGCTCGGTGCGCAGCAGGTCGAGCAGCTGCTTCTTCGGCTCGTTCTTGGGCTCGATGCGGTACTGGATGTTCGGCCGGTCGAAGCTCGCGACGAAGTGCTTGGCCTCCTGGAGGTTCAGCCGGGTCGCGATCTCCTTGTGCGTCGCCTCTGTGGCCGTCGCCGTCAGCGCGATGCGCGGCACGTCCGGCCAGCGCTCGTGCACGGCCGACAGCGCCAGGTAGTCCGGCCGGAAGTCGTGGCCCCACTGGGACACGCAGTGGGCCTCGTCGATCGCGAACAGCGACACCTTGCCCCGGTCCAGCAGGCGCAGCGTCGACTCCAGCCGCAGGCGCTCCGGCGCCAGGTACAGCAGGTCCAGCTCCCCCGCCAGGAACTCGGACTCGACCATGCTGCGCTCGTCCGGGTTCTGCGTGGAGTTCAGGAACCCCGCGCGCACGCCGACGTTGCGCAGCGCGTCGACCTGGTCCTGCATCAACGCGATCAGGGGCGAGATCACCACCCCGACGCCTGGTCTGACCAGCGCCGGGATCTGGTAGCAGAGCGACTTGCCGCCACCGGTCGGCATCAGGACGAGCGCGTCGCCGCCCGCGACCACGTGCTCGATGACGTCCTGCTGGCTGCCGCGGAACGCGTCGTACCCGAACACCCGGTGCAGCACTTCACGGGCTTCGCTCACGTGGGTCTCGGTGTCGGGGGAGGACATGGCCGCGATCCTACGAGGGGGGTCCGACAGAAAAACCGGCGACTTGACCTTCAGCGCGCCCGAGGTTCTACCGTCGGTGGTTCGGAACAACGCGAAAAGGGGGCTCCACCAGCATGGCAGTGCGGTTGAACCACACGATCGTGGCGGCGAAGGATCCGAGGGCGTCGGCGGAGTTCCTGGCGGAGGTGATGGGCCTGCCCGCGCCGGTGCCGTTCGGGCCGTTCATCACCGTCCAGACCGACGGGGACACGACCCTCGACTTCATGGCGACGCAGGGGAAGGTGGTGTCGCAGCACTACGCGTTCCTGGTCGACGAGGACGACTTCGACGCCATCTTCGGCCGGGTGAAGGACCGCGGGATCACCTACTGGTCCGATCCCCACCACCGCGACGAGGGGCGGATCAACACCCACGACGGCGGCCGGGGCGTGTACTTCGACGACCCGGACGGCCACGCGCTGGAGATCATCACCCGGCCGTACGGCAGCGGATCGTGAACCGCGCCCACGGGTCGGGATGGTCGCCGAAGTGCAGGGCCACGCCGCACGACACCCCGCCGTACGGCAACGGGTCATGAACCGGACCCTCGGGCCGGGGGTTCAGAGCGGCGCTGCACGTCACCCGGCCCCACGGCGGCGGGTCGTGAACCGGGCCCTGCGGGCCGGGGTGGTCGCCGGGGTGCTGAGCGGGGCTCCGTCCACGGTGCACGCGCTGGCGACCGGTGGCGACGTGCTCGCCGCGACGCGGGCGGCCGGGACGCTCCTCCCCGGCCGCCGCTCCCCCGCGCTCCGCGGGGCGCTGGCCCACGTGGTGATCACCGCGGGGTGGACGGCGGTGCTCGCCGCCGTCCACCGGCGGCGGCCGTTCGGGGTCGTCGGCGGAGCCGTTGCGGGGCTGGGGATCGCGGTGCTGGACCTGGAGGTCGTGGGACGGCGGTACCCGGCGATCCGGGCGCTGCCGAGGTGGCCGCAGTACGCCGACCACCTCGCGTTCGGGGCGCTGGTCGGTGGACTACTTCGTCGTTGATCGATTCCTGTTTTGTCTTGTCGGTTCTCGTTCGAGTCGTTGACAGCCCGGCTGACCTCCTGACACGGTGCGTGGCAGATAGGCCACTGTGGGGCATGACAACGGTGTCATCGAGGAGGACCTGGTGCGCAGCAGACGAACCCGAGCCGCGGCCGTGCTCGCCGGAGCGCTGGTCGCGGGGATGCTGGCCACGCCGCCCGCCGCGCAGGCGGCCGAGGACCCGACCGGGTTGGTGAACCCGTTCGTCGGCACCCAGAACTTCGGCAACACCTTCCCCGGCGCGAGCGCGCCGTTCGGCATGGTGCAGGTCAGCCCGGACACCGGCGGGCAGGGCGGGTACGACTACCAGCAGGGCACGATCTTCGGGTTCAGCCAGACCCACCTGTCCGGCGTGGGCTGCGGTGTCGCGGGCGAGCTGCCGATGATGCCGACCACCGGGGCCGTCACCAGCGTCGACCCGAACGTCTACAAGTCCGCGTACTCCCACTCCGACGAGGCCGCGACGCCCGGCTACTACCGCGTCGGCCTGGCGAAGTACGGCGTGAACTCCGAGCTGACCGCCACCACCCGCACGGGCTGGCAGCGGCACACGTTCCCGGCCACCGGCGCGGCCAACATCCTGTTCAACACCGGCAAGGCCAACCAGAACGTGTTCGACTCCGAGGTCCACGTCGTCGGCGACCGCACGGTCGAGGGCCGGGTCAAGGCGGGCGGGTTCTGCGCGGGCCACGACGAGCACACGGTGTACTTCACCGCCACGTTCGACCGCCCGTTCGCCGCCTTCGGCTCGTGGCGCGGGTCCACCACCACGCCAGGCGGCCGGGATGCTGCCGGGACGGGCTCCAACGGCGCGTGGGTCACGTTCGACGCCACCGCCGACCGGGACGTCGTGGTGAAGGTCGGTCTGTCCTACACCGGGGCCGAGGGCGCGCGGAAGAACCTCGCGGCGGAGACCACGAACTTCGACTTCGACGCCACCAAGCGGAAGGCGCACGACGACTGGGTCGCGCAGCTCGGCTCCATCGCGATCGGCGGCGGCTCGGTCGAGCGCCGGACCGCGTTCTACACCGCGCTCTACCACTCGCTGCTGCACCCGAACCTCGCGGGCGACGTGGACGGCAAGTACGTCGGGTTCGACGGCGCGGTGCACACGGCGTCCGGGTACACGCCGTACCAGAACTTCTCGCTGTGGGACACGTACCGGCCGCAGAACCAGCTCCTGGAGATGCTGCGCCCGGACGTCGCGCGGGACGTCGCCCTGTCGCTGGTGGCCGCCGGGCGGGACGGCGGCTGGCTGCCGCGCTGGGCGCTCGCCAACAGCGAGACCAACATCATGACCGGCGACCCGGTCACCCCGTTCCTGGTGGAGGCGTGGTCCAAGGGCCTGCTCGCCGGGCACGAGGAGGAGGCGTACGCGTTGCTGCGCAAGAACGCCACGAGCCTCCCGCCCGCCGACTCCCCCTACAACGGGCGTTCCGGCGTCCAGTACTACAACGACCGCGGCTACGTGCCGTCCGGCCTGACCCTCGGCACGGACTGCGCGCACAAGGGCGGCGACAACGACTGCGTGCACCCCGCCTCCGCGACGCTGGAGTACTCGGCGGCCGACGCGGCGCTCGCGCTGATGGCCAAGGGCCTCGGCAAGACCGCCGACGCCACCATGTTCGCGGGCCGCGGCCAGTGGTACCGCAACCTGTGGGACTCCTCGATCTCCCAGTTCCGGCCGCGCACCGCCGAGGGCACCTGGCTCGCGCCGTACGACCCGGTCGAGGCGGGGCACCAGTTCCACGAGGGCGGCGCGTACCAGTACCAGTGGCTGGTGCCGCAGGACCCGGCCGGGCTGGTCGGCCTGATGGGCGGCAAGGCGGCCACCACCAAGCGCCTGGACGACTTCTTCGTCTACGACAAGCTGCTCGCCGACCCGGCCGGCACCGCGCGCCGCGACTGGATCACCCAGCCGTACGACTACTACGGCAAGCCGACGTACAACCCGAACAACGAGCCGGACCTCCTCGCCCCGTACGTGTACCTGTGGTCCGGCGCCCCGGCCAAGACCGCGACCGTCGTGCGCGCGGCGATGACGCTGTTCACCACCGGCCCCGACGGCATGACCGGCAACGACGACCTGGGCACGATGTCGGCGTGGTACGTGTTCTCCTCGCTCGGCATGTACCCGACGATGAGCGGCGGCGACTTCCTCGCCCTGTCCAGCCCCCAGTTCGAGACCGCGACCGTCCGAATCGGACAGTACGGCGCGAAGCAAGGCGGAACCCTCACCGTCACCGCCCCTGGCGTCACCGACACCAACCGCTACGTGCAGACCGTGAAGTTCAACGGCGGCAACCAGACCAAGACGTGGCTCGACTGGAAGTCCGTGGCCCGAGGCGGAACCCTCGCCTACCAGGTCGGCACCACGCCGTCAGCCTGGGGAACCCAAGCAGGCTCCGAACCCCCGTCGATCAACAAGGCCCCGGCCGACGGCCGCGAGCACGTCGACGCGTCGGTGCGCCCCGCCTCCGCGATCGTCCCCACCAAGGCCTCCGCCCAGACGATCACCCTCAGCCTCGACGTCCTCGGCCAGTCACCGGGCACGCTCTCCGTGCCGCTCAAGGTCGTCGTGCCCCCAGGCTGGAGCTCAACGCTGCAACGCGCTCCCCTGCTGATCGAGTCGAAGCGGATGCCGGTGCAGAAGACCGTGACACTGCCGATCGGCGTCCCGGCCAACGCGGCACCCGGCAAGTACCAGGTGAAGGTCAGCGCGGGCGACGTCACCCGCACCGCCACCATCGAGATCCGCGCAGCCGGCAGCTGCGCCACCGTCACCAACAACCAGTGCGCCGTGGACCTAGGCCGGGAACGCAACCACGACGGCGCGGCAACGGTGTCGGCGTCCACCCAGGGCGACTTCGACGGCCAGGGCTGGAGCTACGACGGCGACCTGCTACCCGCAGCGGGCACAGTGGCGTGGGACGGCGTGACGTACTCGACGCCGGACGCGACGGGCACAGCACCCAACTTCGTCGAAACCCGCGGCCAAGCAGTCCTCCTGCCGCAAGGCAACTACAGCGCGGTCAAACTCGTGTCGTCCTCCCACAACGGCCCCGTAACAGGAGCAGTAACCCTGCGCTACGCAGACGGAACCAGCACCCAGGTCTCCGTCACGGTAGGCGACTGGGCGGGCTCCACCCCCAACGGCAGCACCGTCGTCCTGGACATGCCCCACCGCATCAAGGCGGGCCAAGGCGTCGACGGCCCACCGGTACGCCTGTTCGGCCAGTCCTTGCCACTCGACCCCGCCAAGGTCCTCCAGTCGATCACGTTCCCCGACGACCCCCGTGTGGAGGTGTACGCGGTCACCCTGGTCTGATGGGCGACCCCCTGCTGTGAAGAGGTGCCGAGCGTGGACCTGCACGTGACCCTGGACGGCCGACGTGACCTGACCGCCCAGATCTACCTGCAGGTCCGCGCCGCCATCCTGGACGGCCGCCTACGCCCCGGCGAGGCCCTGCCACCAACACGCGACCTGGCGACAACCCTTGCGGTATCCCGCAACACCGCAAACGCCGCCTACGAGAAGCTCGCGGCGGAAGGCTTCCTGACCAGCCGAGTAGGCGTAGGAACCTTCGTCAGCAACTTGCCCTTCCACAACGACCAGGACCACGAGGCACCCAACTCCCCCCTACGCCCCAGACCGATGTGGGACACCATGCCCGACCCACCGGACATGTCGGCGACCACGGCGAGGTACGACTTCCGCCCAGGAATGCCGGACGCCACCCACTTCCCCTTCGCCACCTGGCGCGCACTCCTGTCCAGCCAACTCCGCAACTCCGCCACCACCCTGGGCAAGTACGGCGAACCCCTTGGCCACGCCGGTTTACGCGCGGCCATCGCCCGCCACGTAGGCGTCTCCCGCGCGGTCCGAGCAACACCGGCCGACATCATGATCACCGCAGGCGTCCAACAAGCGGTAGACCTGATCGCCCGCGTAATGCTCGCCCCCGGCGACGTGGTAGCCGTGGAAGACCCCGGCTACCCACCCGTCAAACGCCTGTTCCAATCACTGGGCCTCCACGTCATAGGCGTCCCCGTAGACGCCGAGGGCCTAGTCGTCGACCACCTACCAACCAACGCCAAACTCGTCTACACGAGCCCGTCCCACCAGTTCCCCCTCGGCTACGCGCTCAGCCTCTCCCGCAGACTCGCCCTACTAGCTTGGGCGGAACGCACGGACGCCGTCATCATCGAGGACGACTACGACAGCGAATTCCGCTGGACCGGCCGCCCGGTGGAACCACTGCACGCCTTGGACCGCACCGGCCGAGTCGTCTACGTCAGCTCGTTCTCCAAGGTCCTGCTCCCCACCCTGAGAATCGGCTTCTGCGTAGCCCCACCCCCACTGCACTCGGCACTGCGCAAAGCCAAGCACCTGGCCGACTGGCACTCCACCGGCCCACTTCAGGGCGCACTGGCAGAATTCATCGACTCCGGTTCCCTCTCAGCACACCTGAAACGAATGCGCCGCGTCTACCGCACCAGAAGAGACCGCATGGCCATGGCGTTCGACCAGGACTTCACCGACCTCTTGGAGCCCATCACCAGCACGGCGGGCCTCCACGTCACAGCCTGGCTCCGCACGGACCGCCCAGGAGAAGACCAGGCCATCATCACCAGGGCACGCCACCACGACGTGGCCCTGCACTCCATGATCCTCTGCGGCGTGGACCACCCACCACGACAGGGTTTCGTCTTCGGCTACGGCCTCATCGCCACCGACGACGTGGACGAGGGCCTACGCAGACTTCGCCGGGCGTTCACGTGACCACTCCGTCATTGGCCCACCACGATCCCCGCGTTCCTGGCACTTCCACCGCGCACCGAGCCTTCCTAGGCTCGTCCCGTGCCGGGCAGGGACGCCCGGCACGGCGACCAGCACTACACCAACTGCGACTTGACCTGGGCGATCGAGGGGTTCGTCAAGGTCGAGCCGTTGGGGAAGTGCAACGTGGGCACGGTCTGGTTCCCCCCGTTGACGCTCATGACGAAGTCAGCGGCACCGGGAGTCTGCTCGATGTCCACCTCGATGTACTCGATGCCTTCACGCTTCAGCTGGTTCTTCAGGCTGTAGCAGAATCCGCACCAGGAAGTGGAGTACATCGTCAGGGTCGCGGGCGCAGCTGACATCGGTTTAACGCTCCTCGGGTAGGGGGAGATTCCGTTCGCCAGGTGCAACGCGCGGACACCCCGCTTCCATACCCCAGGACGGGGTGCTCCGCGCGCCCCAACAGCCCACACCCAACACCAGCGGCCAGGACTCGACTGGGGCTGGGCGGGATTGGGCTAGGCGGGGCTGGAGCAGGCGGGGCTGGAGCAGGCGGGGCGGGGCTTGGGCTTGGGCTTGGGCTTGGGCTTGGGCTTGGGCTTGGGCTTGGGCTTACCTGCCTACCCACCCACGACGCAACCGGGCCCCCGGCCGACACTCGCACCGATCGGAACTGCTCTTTCTCTCTTCCGGCCCCCGGCCGACACTCGCACCGCGCGGGACTGGACCAAATGTCTTCCGGCCCCCGGCCGGCACTCGCACCGGGACCAACCGCACCATGCCGGCAGGTTCTTTTAACCCCCACCCCGGCCGGCCCCCGGTTGTTTTTGCGCCCCCACCCTCTTTCGCTTTGTCAAGGCGTCTTTCCA
>NZ_JBHYHC010000103.1:0-32909 GCF_042738955.1 Umezawaea sp. NPDC059074 | reverse complement strand
GTGCCCGCGTGCTCGAAGTCGGCGCCCTGCGGCTTGTCCTCGCGGGTGTAGCCGCCCGCGAGCAGCGGCGAGTACGCGACCAGCGCCACCTCGGGCGTTTCGCGCAGGTAGCTCAGGATGTCGCCCGCGACGACGCCCTGGTTGCCGTCCTTGGAGCGGCGGCCGGGCATGTCCGTGCGGGCGCGCAGGTAGCTGTAGTGGTACTGCGCGACCTCGAAGCCGGGCAGGCCCTTGGCGGCGGCGATGGACCGCGCGCGTTCGAGCTTCCACGACCAGTGGTTGCTGACGCCGAGCAGGCCGACGGTGCCGTCCTTGACGACGTCCGCGAAGCCCTCGACGGTCTCCTCGATGGGCACGAGGACGTCCTCGACGTGCGCGTAGAGCAGGTCGATCTTCTCGACGCCGAGCAGGTCGCGGCTGCGCTCGGCCGACTCCCGGATCACCTTGGGCGACAGGCCCTCGATGTTCTCCGGCTTGGCCGTGTCGGCGAACGCCATGCCGGGCCGGTTGGGCCGACCGCCGAGCTTCGTGGCGATGACGACCTCGCTGCCGACGCCACGGCTCTTGCGCCAGCGGCCGAGCACCGCCTCGCTCTCACCGCCCTGCGTGGCCCCGACCCAGAACGAGTAGTTGTTGGAGGTGTCGATGAACGTGCCGCCCGCCTCGACGAACCGGTCGAGAATGCGAAACGCCTGCTCTTCCTCGGTTGCGGTGCCGAAGTGCATCGCCCCGAGTGCGATGACGCTGACCTCCCGACGGGTCGCCGGGTCCTGGCCGATAGCGCGGTACTTCAATTCAAGCCCCCAAGGCTGGTTATCCCGCCCGTCGGGCGGGCTACGGCCGCACAGTACTACAGTCACCGACCCACCACTTGCTACCGCATTCCGCGCTCCTCCGCCGGCCCATAATCGGAATTACTACGGAATGCCGCAATATCTCCCGTACGCGTCTTGTTTGGCGATCTCACCATTGCCAAACAAAACGTTGACCGCTATCGGGACGTGAACGCCCGCTGATCATCGCCGCTTTCGCTTCGGGACTAGTCGGCGGGTCCGCGCAGCGTGAGCACGACGCGCAGCACGTGTTCGACGGCGGAGGGGAACAGCGCGCCGCGCAACTCGCCGCGCGTGGCCAGGTTCAGCGAGGCGAACTCCAGCATCCGGTCCTCCCCCACCCGGCGCACGACGAGCGCCGCGATCTCCTCCAGGTCGAGACCGGGGTTGTCCAACCGGGTCAGGGCGAACTCGACGATCAACTCCTCGTCGCTCATCAGCCCTTCCGCCATGCCCTCAGCCTAGTTCACGGCCGGGTGCCGGGGGCGGATACTCCAGCCCATGTGGACACGAGGGGCGCGGGTGGCGGCGGTGCTGGTCGTGGCGCTGGGCGCGTGCGCCCCGACGCCACCGGAGGGCGTGGCGTTCACCCGCGTGGACCTGCCCGCCGGGGCGGTGCCGCAGACGGTGACCGCCGCCGGGGACGGCGTGCTGGTCGGGGTGCGGCGCGGCGAGAGCCCCGGTCTGGTGAAGGAGGGCGGCGGCGAGGTCGCGCTGCACGGCACGACGCCGTACGCGCTGGCCGCGAACTGGTACGCCGTCACCGTGGACGGGGATCGACTGCTGGCGGTCGGCGGGGAACGCGGTGGGGCGCACGGGAACGTGCGGTGGTCCGTGTGGACCGGGGCTGGCGACGAGCTGACCGAACAGCCCCAGGGGTTCAGCGTGTTCGGCGGGTGGGGCGCGGGTGAACTGGTGGACGCCGTGTTCACCGCGGACGGGCCGGTGCTGGTCGGGTCGTGGCAGAGCGACGCGGCCGGGCTGGACATCGCGACCTGGACCACCGACGGCACCACGTGGACGCGGCAGAGCTCGACGGGGACCGCGTTGGCGAGCACGGCCGTGTCACCGGGGTTCGCCACCTCCGCCACCGCGTTCGGGAAGGGCGCGCTCGTGGCCGGGTGGCGACTGGACGGCGGGCAGCGGCCGGTCGTGTGGACGTCGAAGTCTGGTGCGCGGGACTGGACCGCCACCGCCCTGCCCGACGCCGGGAAGTCCGGCGGGGCGGTGGCCGCGCGGTGCGCGGGCGAGACGTGCCTGGTCTCCGGCTGGGTCGACGGCGCGTTGGCGTTGTGGCGACTGGACGGCGGCACGTGGAGCAGGCTCCCCGGCGTGCCGTCCGTGCCGGTGGCCGACGACGCCCCGCTGCCCGCGCCCGTCGAGATCGGCGGCCACCTGGTGCAGGTCGCGTCCGACGGCGACCGCGTCGTGCTGCTCACCCGCGACGGCGACCGGTGGACCCGCCGCGACGCGCGCGGACCCTCGGGACAGGTGGTCGACGCGGTCGTGGCGGGCGGCGCTCTGCACGTCCTGACGCGGTCCGAGGTGTGGCGGGTGGACACCGGTTCGCTCGGCTAGACGGTGACGACCTGCTTGCCCACCACACCGCCCCGCTCGAACGCCCGGTGCGCGGAAGCGATGTCCGCCAACGGGAACACGCCGTTCACGACCGGGCGCAGCGCGCCGGTGGCGACGAGGTCGGCCACGTCGTTCAGCAGCACAGTGTCGGGGTTGGCGCTGAACGCGCGGATCCGCCGGGACCCGTGGACGGTCGACGCGGCGATCGCCGCGATGGCCGGGCCGGACAACCCGATGGTGGTCATCCGGCCGCCGCGGGTCAGCCGTCGCCGGTAGGCGTTCAGGTCGGTGCCGACGGTGTCGACGACGACGTCGAACGGCCCGATCCGGTCCGGCGCGGTGGTGCCGTAGTCGAGGACGTCCTCGGCCCCCAAACCGCCGAGGACGTCGGCGTGCCGGGACCGGGCCAGCGCGGTGACGTGACCGCCCAGCGCGTGGGCCAACGACACCAGTGCCGTGCCGACGCCGCCCGCCGCGCCGCGGATCAACACCCGTTCCCCCTGCGCCAGCTTGACGCTGTCGCGCAACGCGATCAGCGCCGTGGCCCCGGCGACCACGAGAGAAGCCGCCTCGACCGAGGTGAGGCCTTCCGGCATCGGTCCGACGCGGTCGGCGGCCACGACCACGAACTCGGCCGCGCCCGCGACGGCGTGCTTCGCGCGGGGGTGCACGGTGCCCCAGACGCGTTCGCCGACCGTGCGGGTGCGGACGTCGGGGCCGACCGCGGTGACGACGCCCGCGAAGTCCAGGCCGGTGCCGATCGGGAACCGGCTGCCGGACACGATCTTCATCGCGCCCGAGCGGAGGAGCGCGTCGTGGCCGTTGACGCTGGTCGCCTCGACCGCCACGAGCACCTCCCCCACGCCGGGGGCGGGCCGGTCGACGTCGGTGACGCGCAGGACGTCCGGTGCGCCGAAACCGGTGATCTGAACGGCCTTCATGACGTGGTTCCTCCCGTGGTGGACTGCTGTGCCCCCGATCCTGGGACTCGGCGGCGGCACCTCGGTCGTTCGCCTTTTCCTGGGACCGGGAGACCTACCCACGCCCGCGCATACTGGGACGGTGACCGACGATCCCCGGCGCGAGCTCGCCGAGTTCCTGCGCACCCGCCGCACCCGGCTGCGACCCGAGGACGTGGGCCTGGAACCCGGTCCGCGCCGCCGCGTCGCGGGCTTGCGCCGCGAGGAACTGGCGCTGCTGGCCGGGGTGAGCACGGACTACTACCAGCGCATGGAGCAGGGCCGCGACGTCCGCCCGTCCGACCAGGTCCTCGACGCGCTGGCCCGCGCGCTGGTGTTCTCCGCCGAGGAGACCCGGCACCTGCACAGCCTCGCGGCGGCCGCCCGCACACCCGCTCCGCCGCGGCGGCACACGCCGGAGGAGGTGCCGGACACCACGCTGCGGCTGCTGCGCACCACGACCTCGCCCGCGCTGGTCGTGGGCCGCTTCCTGGACGTGCTGGCCTGGAACCCCCTCGCGGGCGCGCTGCTCGACGGGTTCACCACGCTGCCCGACGACGAGCGCAACCTCCTGGCACGCCTGCTGCACCCGGAAGCCGACCGGACGTGCCCGGACCGGGCGGCCACGGTCGCCGAGCTGACCGCGATGCTGCGCGCCCAGGTCGCCGCCGAACCCGGCCACCCGCGTGCCGCCGAGCTGGTGGGCGAACTCGCGGTGAGCAGCGACGAGTTCGCCACCCTGTGGGCGCGCCACGACGTGGAGGAGACGACCCGCGGCCGGATGCGGGTCTTCCACCCGTTGGTCGGTGAGCTGAACCTCGACTGGGACGCCTACCCGATGCCCGGAGCGCCCGGCCCGATGCTGATCGTCTACACCGCGCGGGAAGGCGGCCCGGACGACGAGCGCCTCCGGCTCCTGGCCGGGCTGCTCGGCTAGAGCTCCGCTTCGACGAACTCCCGGAACGCGCGGGCGGGTCGACCGGTCACCCGCTCGACGACGTCGGTGACGCGGTCCTCCGCGCCGCTGCGGATGTCCTCGTCCAGTGCGGCGAGGAAGGCGGCGAACTCGGTGGGCAGGCCGGTGTTCTCGAGGTGCGCGACGAGGTCCGCCGGACTGAGGGAGCGGTGGCGCACAGGAGTTCCGGTCCACTTCGCGATGACCTCGGCGGCGTCCGCGTAGCTGATCGCCTCGGGTCCGGTGAGGACGTGGTCGGTGTCGTGGGAGACCTCGTCGGTCAACGCGTGGGCGGCGACGGCGGCGATGTCACCGGCGTCGACGAACGCGATCCGGCCGTGGCCGGTGGCACTGACGATCTCGCCCTCTTGGACACCTCGCGCCACCGCGTGCGCGCCGGTGAAGTTCTGCATGAACCAGGACGGCCGCAGCACCGCCCACTCGGGCATGGTCTGGCGGACCAGGGTGTGGAGCGCGCCGAGCGGTGGGACGCCTTCGGTCATCGCGGAGGAACTGAGCAGCACGACCCTGCGCACCCCTTGGCGGAGGGCTTCGGCGAGGAACGGCTCGACGAGGGGGACGGGGTCGATCTCGCCTACAGGGGCGACGAGGTACACCGCCGAGACGTCCCGCAACGCCGGTGCGTGGGTTTGCCCGTCGGCCCAGTCGAAGTTGACCTGGTCCGTGGTGCGCGGTTGGCGCGTGGCGGAGCGGACCGGGACGCCCTTGCTCCGCAGGACGTCCACCACTCGCGAGCCGGTGGTACCGGTCGCCCCGATCACCAACACGTCGGACTCGCGTCCCTGCCCGTCAGGCATGGGTGTTTCCGGAGAAGGCGGTGTTCAGGGCTTGGGTGCCGCCCATGACGGTCGCGGCGGCGGCCGGGCTCCAGTAGTCGCGGTAGTGCCGGATCTCGCCGTCCCGCACCGTGATCACCGCGATGTAGCGCATCTCGTAGGGCGCGCCCGTCGCGACGACCACGCCGCTTGCGGTGAACTCGACGACCGCTACCTCGGGATCGGTGGTCTGGTGGACCACCTGCTCGGGGATTCCCTTGATCGTGAGCAGATCGGGGTAGTCGCGCAGGTACTCCTGGACCGCCGCACGCCCCTCCACCCGCCGTGGAAGGCCTTCTTCGGCGAACGGGAACTCCAGCACACCGTCCTCCGCCCACAGCCCGGCGAAACCGGCCATGTCGTTGCGGAGCAACAGCCCCAGCGCTTCGTTCACCAGGTCGACCGTGGTCATCAACATCTCCCAATAGGACGAGACGGTCCCGTCCCGACCAACGTAGCACGCGTCGGGACGGGACCGTCTCGTCGCTACACTCCGCCGATGACTCGTCGCGCACCCACCGGGGCGGCCGTGCTGCAACCGGGCATCACCCAGGCCATCACCGAAGCCGTGCTGGAGGAGTGGGCCCAGCACGGTTACGCGCGGCTGTCGATGGAGGCCGTCGCCAAGCGGGCGGGCGTGGGCAAGAGCGCGCTGTACCGGAGGTGGCCGTCCAAGCAGGAGATGGCGATGACCGTGATCGCCGGGTTCAGCGTCGACCGCGCCGTAGTCCCGGACACCGGTTCCCTCCGCAGCGACCTCCGCGGCGCACTGGAGGGCTTGGTCGCCTGGATCACCGACCCCAGGTTCTCCCGCATCCTCCCCGACCTGGTGGCCGAAACCTCCCGCAACGCGGAACTGGGCGACTTCACCAGAACCATGATCGGCACCCCCAGGCGCG
The DNA here is from genome assembly GCF_042738955.1 of Umezawaea sp. NPDC059074. Lineage (NCBI taxonomy): Bacteria > Bacillati > Actinomycetota > Actinomycetes > Pseudonocardiales > Pseudonocardiaceae > Umezawaea > Umezawaea sp. NPDC059074. The sequence continues at coordinate 26,849 of NZ_JBHYHC010000103.1, read as the reverse complement.
AACGCTCGGAAGCAATGCTCCACCGAGCCATCGCCCGCGGCGAACTACGCAAGGACATAGACCTGGAACTGGTCCTGGACCTGATCGCCGCCCCCCTCTACTGGCGCCTCAGCGTCCGCAGTTCCCCCCTGGAACCCGACTACTTGGACAAGCTGACCGACCTCCTACTCCGCTCAATCACCACCACCTGACAACACCAGCGGGCGACCCCGCTGCCCGCCCCCAACCACCTCCGCCGCCCCCCGCACACCCGCACCTCTACCAATCCCCACCCACCACCGCCCCAACCCACCACCCCGTCGCCGATCACCCGCTCCAGCCCTGCCATGCCCACCACCCACGCTTCAGCCACCTCCAACCCACTAATCCACCCACCGATCACCCGCCGCGACCCCGCCACGCCCACCACCACCTCACTCACCAGCCACTCCCCCACAGCCCCCCTCGCAGCCCGCCACGCCGCCCACCCGTTCCACTCCCACCTCGACCCCCACCGCCTACGATCCGCCCGTGACCTCCGAACCCTCGTTGCCCGCCGACCTGCGGGACCTGTTCGTCGACAAGGCCGCTGGCCGGACTCGCTCCGTGCCGTTGCCACCTGGCCGTCTCGTGCTTCCCGAGGAGGAGGACGGTGGGCGGCCCGCGTTCTGGTTGAGTGATCAGCCCGCCCCCGACGGGTTGTGGGCGGCGTTGCGGGCCGAGCACGCCAAGTCCGGGTTGTGGCCGTTGTTGCTCGACGCGCTGGACGACGAGGACCCCGAGTACCGGCCGTGGGCCAACGGGGAGGTGTTGCCGGGTGAGATGTCGTTTCCCGGTGATCACGACGCGGCGAAACTGCTGACCGGCTGGTGGGCCGAGCACACCGGGGAGTCCGAGGACGACACCGTCTCTCCCGCCGAGCGGGTCGCCGTGACCGCGCCGTACGGGCGCACGTGGCCGGGGTTGGCGCCGACGCCGTCCAAGGGCATCGATCCCGACCGGGTCGCCGACGGGTTGGCCGAGCAACTGCTGGCGGGGCACGGGTCGATGCGGTTGGGGCTGGTCGCGGCTGAGCGCGGGGCCGACGCGTTGACCGTGGCGGGCTGGACCGGGCCGATGAACTACACGAACGACACCGCCGAGGTGTCGGCCGTGCTGCGCGACTGGGAGGACCGGTTCGGCGCACGGGTCGTCGGGGTCGGGTTCGCCACGTTGCTGCTCAGCGTCGCCAGTCCGCCCACCACGCACGCCGAGGCGCTGGCCGTGGCCGCCGAGCACTTCGCGTTCTGCCCCGACAACGTCTGGCAGGGCGTCGACCCGCAGACCCTGTCCGCCTACGCCGAACGCCTGGTGGGCGACCACTCGTGGGCCTTCTGGTGGGACTGACCGGCCCCGAGTCCGCGAAAGCGCGGTCTTGCCGCCGGTGATCCGTCCGAAGCGCGCCGAACGCGGACCCGTCGGCCTTAGCGTGGCCGGGACGATCTTCGCGAAAGGCGCACAACGATGGAAAGCACCACGGGCTGGTTCGCCGATGTGGATCCTGACGTGTCCGACGACCACACCTGGCAGCCGTGCCTGCTGCTGGACGACGTCCGCCTCTCGCTCGACCTGTGGTTCGCGACGGAGGAGGAGTGCCTCGCGTTCATCCGCAAGGAGGTGGTCGGGCGCGGGGTCCTCGGTGAGGTGGCCCTGCCCGCGACGGGGGTGAACTCGATCGCCGGCACGGTCACGGGCAGCGTCGTCCAGGTGAGCGGTGTGGTGACCGGCGGCCTGACGTTCTGACGCCGGTCCGAACTCGCGGGCGATGACCGGTGTACGCGGCGTCACCAGCGGGTAGACCACGCCTGCCGCGCGAAAACGCACGTTGGTCGCGTGGCGGGCTCGCCGAAGCGGGTCGGGCAGGGCCGGCGCGGGTCGTTGAAACCACAGCACCCGTGCCGGTCCGGCCTCCCGACCCGCGTTCGGCCAGGCCGACGCCCACCAGGTCGGAGCGGGCTGTGGTCGGCGACAAGATCACCCGGCCGGATTCGTTCGTCCGGACGAACATCGGGGTGTCCGGTCCCGGCAGCATCGGGGTACGACGAAGAAGGCCGCCGGAACGCGGTGGGCCGCTCTCGTCCCGCGACCCGAGGAGAGCCCGGTGGCCCGACGCCAGCGCATCGACGACCTGACCTCGTTCGCCGTGCCGGAGCAGCCCGCGCTGTCGCCGGACGGCGAGCGGATCGTCTACGTGCTCCGGACCGTCGACACCGACGCGGACCGGAACGCCAGGTCGCTCTGGACGGTCGGCTCCCGCTCCGGCGAACCCCGGCGGCTCACCCGCGGCCGGTCGGACTCCTCGCCCGCGTGGTCCCCGGACGGCACGCGGATCGCGTTCCTCCGGGCGCAGGACGGTCCCGCGCAGGTGTGGCTGCTGCCCGCCGACGGCGGCGAGGCCGAGCAGGTCACGACGTTGCCGCTCGGCGCGGGCACGCCGGTGTGGAGCCCGGACGGGACGCGGATCGCCTTCGGCGCGCCCGTGGACCTGCACGCCGAGCACGATGAGGACGACCGGGCCCGCCGCGACCGCGCGAAGGCTCCGATCGTCGTCGACCGGCTGGACTACCAGGCCGACGGCGCGGGCCTGCTGCGCACCTTCCGCAACCACCTGCACGTCCTCGACGTGACGGCAGGCACCACCGAGCAGGTCACCGACGGCGACTGGCACGCGGGCGACCCGGCGTGGTCGCCGGACTCGACCCGGCTGGCCTACTCCGCGGGCAAGCACCCCATGGGCGACCTCGTGCTCCGGTCGCCCGTGCACGTCCTCGACCTCGCCGACCGCTCGTCCACGACGGTCGGCCTGCGCGACGGCTTCGGCGGCCCGGTCACCTGGACGGCGGACGGCACGGCGTTGCTCGTCGTCGGCACGCCGGGCCAACCGGTCGGCCACGGTCGCCTGCTGCGCGTTCCGCTCGACGGGTCCGCGCCGGTCGACCTGACCGGTTCCCTGGACCGCAACGTCATGCCCGGCGGTCCGGGCTACCCCGGCGCCCTGCCGCGGCTCGTCGACGACGGCCGGTCCGTGCTGTTCTGCGCCCGCGACCGCGGCTGCACCCACCTGTTCTCCGTCCCCGCCGACGGCGGCGACGTCACGCCGGTGCTCGGCGGCGCGGGCCGCGTGGTGACCGGTATGTCCACTGTGGACGGCATGGTCGCGCTCACCCTCGCCACCGCGGACTCCTACGGCGAGGTCGTCACCCTCGACCTGGCCACGAACGCGGAAACCGTGCGCACCAAGCACGGCGCTCTGTCCGAAGTGGACCTGTTCCCCCGCGTCGAGCGCGAGTTCGCCATCTCCGACGGCACCACCGTGCACGGCTGGCTGATCGGCGACACGACCACCGCGGGGCCGCTGTTGCTGGACATCCACGGCGGCCCGCACAACGCGTGGAACGGCGCGGCCGACGAGGCCCACCTCTACCACCAGGAACTGGCCGCGCGGGGCTGGACCGTGCTGCTGCTCAACCCGCGCGGCAGCGACGGCTACGGCGAGCGCTTCCACGAGGCCGCTCGCGGCGCGTGGGGCGAGGCCGACGCGAAGGACTTCCTCGAACCGCTGGACCAACTGGTCGCCGAGGGCGTCGCGGACCCGCGCAGGCTGGCCGTGACCGGGTACAGCTACGGCGGGTTCATGACCTGCTACCTCACCAGCCGCGACGACCGGTTCGCCGCCGCCGTGGCGGGCGGGGTGGTCTCCGACCTCACCAGCATGGCGGGCACCTCCGACTCCGGGCACTACCTCGGCGCGCTGGAACTGGGCGGCCTGCCGTGGTCCGACCGCGAGCGCTACGCGGAGCTGTCGCCGTTGACGCTGGTCGACCGGGTGCGCACGCCCACGCTGGTCGTGCAGGGCGGCGCGGACCTGCGCTGCCCGGTCGGCCAGGCCCAGCAGTGGTTCGCGGCGCTGCGCGAGCAGGGCGTGCCGACCGGGCTCGTGCTCTACCCCGAGGGCTCGCACCTGTTCCTCCTCGACGGCCCGCCGTCGCACCGGATCGACCTCAACCGGCGGGTCGTGGACTGGGTCGAGCGCCACGCGGGCGACGTCGTCGGCCCGCGCAGGCCGCGGATCGACACCGCGCACTGGCGGCGCAGGCTGTCCGCGCTGGCCGAGCGCCACCACGTCCCCGGAGCGACGCTGGGCATCCTGCGGCTGGGCGGTGAGGACGAACTGGTCGAGGCCGCGCACGGCGTGCTGAACACCGGGACCGGCGTCGAGGCGACCACCGACTCGCTGTTCCAGATCGGGTCCATCACGAAGGTGTGGACGGCGACGCTCGTGCTCCAGCTCGTCGACGAGGGCCTGCTGGACCTGGACGCGCCGATCTCCGACGTGCTGCCGGAGCTGAAGATCGCCGAACCGGGCGTGACCGCTCGGCACCTGCTCACGCACACCAGCGGCATCGACGGCGACGTCTTCACCGACACCGGCCGCGGCGACGACTGCCTGGAGAGGTACGTCGACCTGCTCGGCGACGTGGCCCTGAACCACCCGCTCGGCGCGACCTGGTCCTACTGCAACTCCGGGTTCACGCTGGCCGGGCGCGTGGTCGAGAAGCTGACCGGCGGCACGTGGGACCAGGCCCTGCGGGACCGGATCCTCACCCCGCTCGGCCTGCACCACACCGTCACGCTCCCCGAGGAGGCCGTGCTGCACCGCGCGGCGGTCGGGCACGTCGGCGACCCCGGCGCGCAGACCCCGACGCCGGTGTGGGGCCTGCCGCGGTCGCTCGGCCCGGCCGGGCTGATCACGTCGACGGTCGCCGACGTCCTCGGGTTCGCCCGTCTGCACCTGACCGGCGGTCTCGCGCCGGACGGGACCAGGGTGCTGTCCGAGGCGAGCGCGGCGGCGATGGCCGCGCACCAGGCGGACGTTCCGGGCAAGTACGGCCTCGGCGAGTCGTGGGGGCTGGGCTGGATCCGGTTCGACTGGGACGGTCGGCGGCTGATCGGCCACGACGGTTCGACGATCGGGCAGAACGCGTTCCTCCGGGTGCTGCCGGACGAGAACCTCGCGGTCGTCCTGCTCACCAACGGCGGCAACGGCCGCGACCTGACCGAGGACCTCTTCCGCGAGGTCTTCGCCGACCTGGCCGGGCTCGCCACGCCGACGCCGCCGGAACCGCCCGCCGAGCCCGTGACCGTGGACGTGTCCCGGCACCTGGGCGTGTACGAGCGGGCCGGGGCGCGGATGGAGGTGCTGGAGGGGCCGGTGCTGCGCACGACCGTCACCGGGCCGCTGGCCGACCTCGTCCCCGACGTGACGCGGGAGTTCCCGATGGTGGCGCTGGAGGACGACCTGTTCCTCGTGCGCCACCCGGAGACCCGGACGTGGACGCCCGTGTGGTTCTACGCGCTGCCGACCGGCGAGCGGTACGCGCACTTCGGCGTCCGCGCCACCCCGAAGGTCGACTGATGGGCGCGACCTCCGACCTCGTGACCGACCTGGACCGGGCGCACCTGGCCGCGCGCGCCGCGGCCGCCGCCTCCGGCGTCGAGGTCCGCGAGGTGGCCGACCTGGACGGCCTGGACGCGGTGCACCGGCTGTTCGACGGGATCTGGCGCCCCGACCCGACCAACCCGCCGGTGACGGCGAAGCTGCTGCGCGCGCTGTCGAAGGTGGGCAACCTCGTGTCGGGCGCGTTCGACGGCCCGGTGCTCGTCGGCGCGTGCGTCGGGTTCTTCGGCGCGCCCGCGGCGCGGCTGCTGCACAGCCACGTCGCCGGGGTGTCGCCGAAGGCGGCGGGCAGGCACGTGGGGTACGCGCTCAAGCTGCACCAGCGCGCGTGGGCGTTGGAGCGGGGCGTGACCTCGGTGGAGTGGACGTTCGACCCGCTGGTCGCGCGCAACGCGCACTTCAACACCACCAAGCTCGGCGCGCGGCCGGTCGAGTACCTGGCGAACTTCTACGGCGGCATGGACGACGACATCAACGGCGACGACGACAGCGACCGGCTGCTCGTGGCCTGGGACCTGGCGGGAGCCGCGGGCACGCCCGGCGACGCGCGGGCGGAACTGGCGCGCGGCGCGGTGGTGGCGCTGGACCGGTCCCCGCACGGCACGCCGGTCGCGGGGTCGGCGGACGGCCGGACGCTGCTGGTGGCCGTGCCGTCCGACGTGGAGGCGCTGCGCTCGACCGATCCCGGCCTGGCCAAGGAGTGGCGGGCCGCGGTGCGCGACGCCTTGGGCGGCGCGCTGGCGGGCGGGTGGCGGATCACCGGGTTCGACCGGGCGGGTTGGTACGTCCTGACGCACGAGGAAGGCAGTCGATGAAGCTGACCGGAGTGGAACTGCGCCGGATCCGGATGCCGCTGGTGTCGCCGTTCCGGACGTCGTTCGGCACGCAGACCGCGCGGGACGTGCTGCTGCTGCGCGCGGTCACCGACGAGGCCGAGGGCTGGGGCGAGTGCGTGGCGATGTCCGACCCGCTGTACTCCTCGGAGTACGTGGACGCGGCGGCCGACGTGCTGACCCGGTTCCTGGTCCCGGCGCTCGCGGCGCGGCCACGGCTGGACGCGAACGCCGTCGCGCCCGCGCTGGAACCGTTCCGCGGCCACCTGATGGCGAAGGCGGCGCTGGAGATGGCCGTGCTCGACGCCGAACTGCGCGCCGAGGGACGGCCGTTGGCGCGGGAGCTGGGCGCGACGCGCGACCGGGTGCCGTGCGGGGTGTCGGTCGGGATCATGGACTCGATCGGCGAACTCCTCGACGCCGTCGGCGGGTACCTCGACGCGGGGTACGTGCGGATCAAGCTGAAGATCGAGCCGGGCTGGGACGTCGAGCCGGTGCGGGCGGTGCGCGAGCGGTTCGGCGACGACGTGCTGCTCCAGGTCGACGCGAACACCGCCTACCGGATCGGCGACGCCCGGCACCTGGCCCGGCTGGACCCGTTCGACCTGCTGCTGATCGAGCAGCCGCTGGACGAGGAGGACCTGCTCGGGCACGCGGAACTGGCCCGGATGATCAGCACGCCGGTCTGCCTGGACGAGTCCATCACGTCGGCCCGGTCGGCGGCCGCCGCCATCGCGCTGGGGGCGTGCAAGATCGTGAACATCAAGCCGGGGCGGGTCGGCGGGTACCTGGAGGCGCGGCGGATCCACGACGTGTGCGTGGCCAACGGCGTGCCGGTGTGGTGCGGCGGGATGCTGGAGACGGGGCTGGGGCGGGCCGCGAACGTGGCGCTGGCCGCGCTGCCCGGTTTCACCCTGCCGGGTGACACGTCCGCGTCGGACCGGTTCTACCGGCGGGACATCACGACGCCGTTCGTGCTGGACGGCGGCCACCTCGCGGTGCCGACCGGGCCGGGCCTCGGCGTGGAGCCGCTGGCCGACGAGCTGGAGGCGGTGACGACGTCCACCGAGTGGCTGCCGCTGTGACTCGTCCGCCCGGACAGGTGAACGCCCGGTCTTCGTCCGCGCGGACGAACTCCTCGGTCCCGGATGTCGCTAGTTTCGGAGGGTGACCAAGCGACCACACGCCGGCCTCGGCCGGGTGCTCGACGACCTCGGCACGACGTTGCTGGACCTCGTGCACGGGCGGCCGGACCGGACGAGAGCACTCGGGGGCGTCGCCATCCACGACCCGCTGGACGACGGCGTGCCCCCGCCGAACGCGCTCGTGCTGGGCGTCGGCGTGGGCACGGCGGCGGAGATCGCGGACCTGCTGCGGGCGTTGGGCGGGCACACCGCCGTGGGACTCGTGGTGCGCGCGCCCGTGCCGGTGACGGACGAGGTGGTCGCGGCGGTCGAGGAGTCCGGCGTGGCGCTGCTCGGCCTCACGCGCGGGGCGTCGTGGGCGCAGCTCGCCGCGATCCTGCGGGCGATGCTCGCCGAGGGCGACTTCGGCGGCGTGGTGGACGGCGACCTCTTCACGTCCGCCAACGCGGTGGCCGCGCTGCTGGACGCCCCGGTGACGATCGAGGACCACGGCTGGCGCGTGCTGGCGTTCTCCGGCGGGCAGGACGAGGCCGACGAGTCGCGGGTGGAGACGATCCTGGGCAGGCAGGTGCCGGAGAAGTACTCGCGCGTGCTGGCCGAGCGGGGCGTGTTCCGCGACCTGTACCGCACGGATCAGCCGGTGTACATCGAGCCCGTGACCGCCACCTCGCTCCCCCGCGTGGCGATCGCCGTGCGCGCGGGTGACGAGGTCCTGGGCTCGATCTGGGCCGCGGTGAAGGGCCCGCTCAGCGCCGACCGCACCACCGCTCTGATCGACGCGTCCAGGCTGGTGGCGCTGCACCTGCTGCGCCTGCGCGCGGGCGCGGACGTGGAACGCAGGCTGCGCACCGACCTGGTCGGCACGGCGCTGGAGGGCGGCCCCGGAGCCCGTGACGCCCTGGACCGCCTGGGCCTGACCGGCCGCCCCGTCGTCGTCCTGGCCCTGTCGACCACCGACCCCGACACCCCCACGCCCGCCCTCACCACCGAGCGCCAACGCCTCGGCGACGCCCTCGCGATGCACCTGAGCGCCCTGCACCCCCGCAGCGCCACGGCGTCGCTCGGCGACGTCACCTACGCCCTGTTCCCGGTGCCGGACGACCACCGCGCCCTCACCGTCGCAACCGACTTCCTCGACCGCGTCGGCACCCGCACCCACGCCGTCATCGCCGTCAGCCCCGTTGCCGCCGACACCACCGACCTCTCCCTAGCCCGCGCCACGGCGGACCGCGCCCTGCGCGTCCTGCGCGGCGGCGGCACCCGCCGCACCGCCCGCCTCGCCGACGTCCACGTGGAAGCGCTGCTCCTGGAACTACGCGACCTGGCAGCCGCCCAAGGCGACCGCCCCACCGGCCCCATCGCGAAACTGCTGGCCTACGACAACCAGCACGCGGCCACCCTCGTCGAAACCCTGAGCGCGTGGCTGGACGCCTTCGGCGACGTCATCGCCGCCTCGGCAGCGGTCCACGTCCACCCCAACACCTTCCGCTACCGCCTGCGCCGCCTCGCGGCAGTCGGCGACCTCGACCTCACCGACCCGGAAGCCCGCTTCGCCGCGATGCTGCAACTGCGGGTGTTGTCACGAGCGGAGCGCAGGAAGGACGAATGATCAGCTGTCCGAGGACGCGCGGAAATCCCTGCGGCGCAAGGTGTTCAACGTCTGCGGAAAGGACGGGGACGGGTCGCTTGCTCGGTGCTAGCTTCGCTCCCGTCCAGCAGCGGCCCTAGCGAGGTGCGTCCGTGATCACGTCTGCGCAGAGCGACAGGTTCGCCGCCCACCTCCGCATGTTGAAGGAGCGGAGCGGGCGCGGGTTCGAGCGGCTCGGCAAGCAGTCGGGGGTCAGCGGGTCGTCGTTGCACCGGTATTGCACGGGGCTCAGCGTGCCGTCGGACTACCGGGTGGTGCACGCGTTCGCGAAGGTGTGCGGGGCCAGCGCCGAGGAGTTGCGGGAGCTGCACCGGTTGTGGGCGTTGGCGGACGCGGTCCGCGACGCCCCGGTGGAGGAGGAGCCCGCGCCGCCCGTCGAGCAGGGCGGTAGGCGCTGGTACGCGGTCGTGGCCGCGGCGCTGCTGATCACCGGCGGGCTGGTGTGGTTCGCGAGCGCGCCGTCGGCCGACCCCGGTCCGCACGACGACCGGCTGCTGTTCTCCGCCACGTGCCGGGAGCCGGTGAGCCTGGGTCAGCACGACGAGTGCGTGGCCGAGGTGCAGAGCCTGATCTCCCGCGCGCACAGCGCGGTGGCGGTGGACGGCGACTTCGGGCCGGAGACGCTGCGGCGCGTCACCGCCTTCCAGGTGTTGGCCGGGGTGCCGCCGCGCGGCGTCGTGGACGCCGACACGAAAGGCGCGCTGTACGACCAGAAGGTCAGCATGGCGACCTGGTCGCCCGCGGACGTGGAGCGCAGGGTTCGCGAGGTGTTCACCGAGGATCCCGCGACCGCCGTCGCCATCGCCCGCTGCGCCTCGTTCCTCGACCCGCTGTGGGTGCTGCCCAACACCGACGGCAGCCGGAACTGGGGTGTCTTCCAGCTCTCCGACGCCCGCCTGCGCGACCTCGGCGGCACGCCGCTGCGGGCGTTCGACCCGGCGTGGAACATCGAGGCGGCGCACCGGTTGTGGAGCGCGCGCCACGACTTCCACGACTGGCCCTCGTGCGCGGCGGCCCTGTCGGCCCCCTCCTGACCGCCCACGAGGGCCCGCCGGTCAGATCGTGCCGCTCTCCCACCACCAGGCGCGGCCGAGGTCCGCCCGGCTGTCCACGTGCTGGTGGTCGACGGTGTACCGCTCCAGGCCGGAGAACCCGCAGGTCTCCGCCTTCTGGTAGACGGTCCGGTTCGCGACGCCGGGCACGACGAGGTCGGCCGCGGTGCCGTAGAGGTGCATGCTGTCGCTCGCGCCGCCGATGTCCGCGTTGTGCTGGATGCTGCGGAACCCGGACGTCACGGTGATCGCCTTGTTGCCCAGCTTCTTGCGCAGGGCCTCCAGCTTGTACATCGCGCGGCGGGCGTTCTCGCGGACCGTCGCCGAGCCGACCTTGCCGCCGTTGAAGGTCCCGCTCACCCGGTCGGTGAACTCGCTGAAGTTGAAGTGCGCCGTGGACCCGTCGGACTGCTCCAGCGCGTTGAGCGCGCTCTGCGTGTTCGCCCCGACGTTGCCGTCGACGCTCAACCCGTAGGCGGCCTGGAACCGGCGGACGGCGGCCTTGGTGCCCGGCCCGAACTCGCCGTCGACGCTCACCCGGCTGTGGCTGGCGCTGTCGGCCGCCCAGCCCGCGACGCGGATCTGCAACTCGGTGACGTCCGCGCCTGTCGCGCCTTCCGACAGGGTGCGCGACCACGGGTACGCCTGCGCGATCCCGGTCCACAGCAGCGGTCCGGCGACCGCGCCCGCGCCGAGGACGACTGCGCCGCGCAGGAACGCGCGGCGACCGATCGAGGTGGTCATTCGTGTGCCTTTCGGAAGGGTGCAACGGCCGCCACCAGGCTGGCGAGCGCGGGGCGGCGGGAGAACCGATCGGCACGGGAACGGGACGACGGGACGGTCCCGCCCCGGCTGACCTGCCGGGACGGGACCGCGCTGGGACGCTCGTGGGATGCCCCGGCCGCGTACCGGGGCCGGGGTCACGTCGTGCAGGCCGCCGCGTTGAGCGTGACGGCCGACGGCGAGCCCGAGGTGCCGTTGGCGGTGAAGCCGAGCGCCACCGACGCCCCGGCGGCCAGCGACGGGCTGTAGGTCGGCGCGGTCACGGTGACCGTGGTCTCGCTCTGGGTGAACGTGCCGTTCCAGCCGCTGGCGACGGTCGCCCCGGCGGGGAGGGTGAACACGACCTTCCACGGGTTCGCCGCGCTCGTCGCGGTGTTGGTGACCGTCAGGGAACCCTGGAAGCCGCCCTGCCACGAGTTGTCGAGCTTCCACGCCGACCGGCACGCGCCCGTGCCGCCACCGGGTGTGGTGGTCGTCGTCGTGGTGGTCGTGGTGGTGGACCCGCCGCCGGAGGGCGGGATGAGGTACGGCTGGAGGATCGACTGCTTGGCCTGGTTGACCGTGGTCCAGTCGTCGCCGACGATGCCGCCGGTGTCACCGGAGTTCGGGTTCCACGACCAGTAGGTGAACGACATCCCGTTCACGCCGGTCCCGGTGTAGGCCATCAGGTTCTCCAGCCACACCTTGTCGACCGGGTTGGCCAGCGTGGTGCCGAACTCGCCCATCATGATCGGCGCGGTGTTCTGCTTGTACAGGTAGCCCCAGTAGTTGTCCCAGATCGCGGGCATGTTCGCCGGGTAGTTCGGCGCGCTGAACCACGGCTGGTTGTACACCGAGGTGGCGTACTCGTGCGGGGAGTAGACCAGCCGGTTGGCGACCGACAGCCGCACCGGGAACTGGCCCGCCTTGGACAGGTTGCCGCCCCACCAGCCGCAGTCCTCGTCGTTGGTCGGGTCGTTGTCCCACACGTTCGACAGGCCGCCGCTCGGGCAGCTCACGCCCTCGACGAAGATCAGCCAGTTCGGCTGGACGCCCAGGATCGCGTTGCCCGCGCGCTCCGCGGCCAGCCGCCAGTCCCGCGCGGTGTCGCCGCAGCCCCAGCACGAGCCGGTCGCGGCCGGGTTGGTGCCCTCGGCGTGCGGCTCGTTGTGCAGGTCCGCGCCGATGACCGTGGTGTTGCCCGCGTACCGCGCGGCGAGGGTCTTCCAGTCGTTGATCCAGGTCGTCTCGGGGACGCCCGCCGTGTACCAGAGTGCCGTCTGGCCGGCGCTGGTCGGCCGGTGGCGGTCGAGGATGACGCGCATCCCCTTCTCCCCCGCGTAGCCGATCACCTTGTCCAGGATCTGCAACGGCGACAGCCCGACGAGGTCGGGGTTGGTGAAGTCGTTGATGCCCGTGGCCTTGGCGTCGGACTTCAGCGCGTCGTTGGAGAACGGGACGCGCAGGGTGTTGTAGCCGAGCTGGGCCATCTGGTCGAGCTGCTGCCGCCACGTCCTGCTGGACCACAGCCCGTGGAACGTCTTGTTGTCGGTCTCCATGCCGAACCAGTTGATCCCGGTCAGCCGCACGGTGGTGCCGCCGCTGTCGACGATCTTGTTGCCGCTGGTGTGCAGGTACCCGGTCCCGGTGCCGCCCGCCGCGGCCGCCGGTACTTGGCTCGCCGCGCCGACGGCCACCGCCCCGCTCACGACCACCGCGGCCGCCAGCAGGGCGCCGAGGATCCTTCTGGGCTGTTTCATCCGCTCTCCTCCAAAGGACCCGGCAGGGTTTCTGGGAGCGCTCCCAGAAGAAGAGTAGTGAGCGGCGTCACCGTGTCAAGAACGAGCCTTCGGGCCGAACTCGCGCAGCGCCCGCAGGTGGACGGCGACCCACGTGCGGAACGGCCGCCACCCTTCGGACACCTCCACGAGGTCGCGGCCGTAGAGCCGGTGCACCTCGTCGGCCAGCTTGCGCTCGTGCCGCGGCACCGCGTCCGGCGCGTTGGCCCCGCGCAGCACGACCAGTTCGGCGGCGAACGGCCCGAGGCCCTTCACCTCCCGCACGGCTTCCAGGGCGTCGTCGGGGTCCATCGCCCGGAGCGCCGCGCCGTCGAGGAGCCCGTCCAACGCCGCGTCGGCCACCGCCCGCAGGTACTCCGCCTTGCGACCGGGCAGGTCCGGGTCCAAGGCGCGCAACGCTTCCGGGGCGGGGAACACGCCGTCCTCCATGAGGTCGACGCGCAGCTTCGCGGCCAGTGGGATGCGGAGCCGCTGGGACAGCACGGCCCACGCCGCCGCCTCGTACGGCGAGTGGAACCCGCACGGCCGCAAGCCCGGCAGGCGTTCCTGCGCGTCGGCGACGACTGGGTCGCGCTCGCCGACCTCGGGCCAGCCGCGGGCGTCGACGTCCAGCGACAGGAACCGGAGGGTCTGCGCGGTGGCCGCGTCGAGGTCGCCGTCGCCGGACACGACGACCCGCGCCCCGCCGCCGTCCCGCGTGACACGGGCTTCGGCGCGACTCCAGTCGCCTTCGACGCGGAACACCGTCCGCAGCTCGTCGGTGTCGCGGGCGGGCAGCGCGGCGGGCGCGAACCCCTCCCAGAACCGCTTGCTCGTGGCCGGCGACCAGGGTCCGAGGACCTCGGCCACCGTTTCCAGGCGCGCCACGGTCACGCCTTGTCGTGGATGGTGATCGCGTAGCCGTCCGGGTCGACGAAGGTGAACATCCGGCCGAACGGCCCGTCCGCCGGGGCGGCCACGATCGGCACGCCCGCGGCCGCGAGGTCGTCGTGCAGGAGCTGCGCGTCGTCGGCGTGCAGCCACAGCGCGACCCCGAAGCCCGGTCGAGGCGACGCGGCGTCCAGGTCGACGCCCGGCAGCGGCGTCCGCACCGCGAACGAGATCGGCGCGGTGTCGAACACGACCGCGCCGGGCGGGCTCACGGGCAGGCGGCGCAGCCCGAGGCGGGTCTCGTAGAACTCGGCGGCGCGGTCGAGGTCGCGCACCTGGAGGGCGAGGAAGTCGGGTCCGGTCACGGTCATGTCGTCTCCTATGTCAGTGTGTTGACATGAACGAAGGTATGTCATGATGCTGACATGAGTCAAGCCGAGACCGTCGGCCCGCTGGACCAGGCCGTGGGATACGCGCTGAAGAGGGCCGCGACCGCGCTGCGCACCTCGATGGACACCGCCCTGCGACCACTGGACCTGACCGTGCCCCAGTACTCGTGCCTGGAAGTCCTGTCTCAACGGCCAGGCCTGTCCAACGCCGAACTGGCCCGCTCCGTCTTCGTCACCCGCCAGTCGATGAACCTGGTGCTGCGCGGCCTCCAGGACCGCGGCCTGCTCACCCGCCCCGCCACCGCGCCCCACGGCCGAGCCCTGCCCACCACCCTCACCGACGAGGGCCGCACCCTGCTGCACGCCGCCAGCAAGGCCGTCCACACCGTCCAGGAACGCATGCTCACCCCGTTCTCCCCGGCCCACCGCGACCGCCTGCTCCACGACCTCGACGCCTGCGTGACGGCCCTCGCGGAGGAGTGAGAGAACAAAGTGGCCACAACAGGTTTGAGCGGTGGTCGGTAGGCCGATTTCTGGTGCGCACTGCTCGTCTCGACGACCGCGGGGTGGACCGATGCTGTGGGACACGTTCTGGCAGTTCCTGCCGTTGATCGTGCTCGCGATGAGTGCGACGGTCTGGATGGTGCGCGATCTCGTGCGGTCCACGACCCCGCGGCGTGCCAAGTCGCGATGACACGGTGTGCCCTCGGTTACGCTTGACGTGTGAGTCGATGGCAGCCGAACGCGCGGGACCGGTTGAAGCAGGCCGCCCTCGAACTGTTCGTCGAGGTGGGGTTCGCGGAGGCGACGGTTCCGCAGATCACGGCTCGGGCCGGGCTCACGACGCGGACGTTCTTCCGGCACTTCGCGGACAAGCGCGAGGTGCTGTTCGCGGGCGAGGAGGAACTGCCCGCGCGGGTCGCGAAGCTGATGGCCGACGCGCCCGCCCACCTCGACCCGATGGCGGTGATCGTCGAGGGCCTCAACTCGGTCGCGGACACGCTGTTCGCGGGTGGCCGGGACTTCATGCGCACCCGCCGGGCCGTCATCCAGAGCGACGAGGGGCTGCGGGAGCGGGAACTGCGGAAGCTGTCGACGTTGTCGGACGCGATCCGGCAGGGGTTCGTGGACCGCGGTGTCGACGAGCTGACCGCGGTCCTGTCCGCCCAGGTCGCGGTGACGATCTTCTCGGTGGGCATCGGCCGGTGGCTGGACCAGGACGGCGACCTGCCGTTGACCCACTTCGTGCGCGACACGCTCGACGCCCTGCGGTCGGTGACCGCAGGGCGTCCCTGAGCGCTAGCGGAACGGCTTCAGCGGCACGGCGGCCGCCATCGCCGCCATCCCGGCGTCGTTCGGGTGGAGGTGGTCGCCGCTGTCGTAGGCGGGCAGCAGGCGCTCGGGGTCGGCCGGGTCGCGCAGCGCGCGGTCGAAGTCGACCACGCCGTCCGGCTCGCCGCTCGTGCGGATCCAGCGGTTCACGGTCTGGCGCGCGGCCTCGTTCTCCGGACTGTAGAAGCCGAACGTGTCGTTCTTGAACGGGGTGATCGTGCCCGTGTGGACGCGCAGGCCTTGGGCGTGCGCGCGGGCGACGAGCTGGCGGTGGGCGTCGATGATGTCCCGCGCCGTCACCCTTTCCGACTCGGGCGCGCTGGTGCCGGGGTGGCCCAGGTCGTTCACGCCGAGCAGGACGACGACGTGCTGCACGCCGGGTTGGGCGAGGACGTCGCGGTCGAAGCGGCGCAGGGCCGCCTGGCCGAAGTAGTTCGCGTACGCCTCCGCCGGGTGCCCGGCGGGCGGGTTCGGGTCGTGCAGCAGGCGGTTGCCGCTGATGCCCGCGTTGACCACGCCCAGCCGTCGCAGCACCGGATCGGCCTGCAACCGCCGGGCCAGCACGTCCGGCCAGCGCTTGTTCGCGCCGCGCGTGGTCTCCGCGCCGTCGGTGATCGAGTCGCCGAACGCCACGACCGTCGCCGTCGCCCGGCCCGTGACGCTGACGCCGGTGAGGAAGTGCCACTTGCCCAGCACGGCCGTCGGCGTGAGGTCGGCGCTGCCGGTGACGTTGCCCGCCGCCACGTACCCGTCCTGGAACGGGAAGGCGTGCACGGTCGTCGCGGGCGTGCGGCGCGGCAGGTGGATGCTGACCACCAGGTCGGAGTCCGCGACGACGGACAGCGCCACGGGGTCGCTGAGCAGCGGCGCGCCCGGCGGCACGGTGACCGACGGGCGGCCGCCGAACGTGAGCCGCCGGTCGGTGCGCGGGTCCACCGCCGCGGCCGTCCCGGCGCGACGCGCCACGTGCGCCTCGCCGATGACCAGCGGCGCAGTGCCGAACTCGTTGGACAACCGCACCCGCACGCTCGTGCCGCCCACGCTGAGGTGCACGACCTGCCGCAGCGTCTGGTCCTCGAACGTCGTCGTGTCCGACGCGGGCACGGTCGTCGGCGAGGTCGCCCACGCCCCGACCCACCGGACGTGCGAGGAGGCCGACGCCTGCGGTGCGACGAGCAGCAGCAGCGCGACGACGAGCCCTAAAGCGCGCCTCATCGACGCGCCGCCAGGGTGTTCCGCAGCGCGGTGTAGGCGGGCTTGCGGGAGAAGTCGTCCCCCATGACCG
Organism: Umezawaea sp. NPDC059074; assembly: GCF_042738955.1. NCBI lineage: Bacteria > Bacillati > Actinomycetota > Actinomycetes > Pseudonocardiales > Pseudonocardiaceae > Umezawaea > Umezawaea sp. NPDC059074. The sequence continues at coordinate 10,258 of NZ_JBHYHC010000103.1, read as the reverse complement.
TCGCCGCGCCCTCGCCCTGGAAGAACACCGGCACCCACGAGTACTTGTCGGTGAAGCCCCAGATCGTGAACGAGTCGCAGCCGCGGACGTTGAGGCACGCCGTGAGCGTGCGGGTGTAGTAGTCGGCCTGCTGCGCGAGCTGCGCCTCGGTCGGCACGCCGCTCTCCGGCAGGTCCATCCGCACGTCCAGCTCGGTGATCGCGGTCTTCAGGCCCAGCGCGGAGAACCGCTTCAGGTTGGTCTCCAGGTCGCCGGGGAAGCCGTAGCGGATGCTCAGGTGCGACTGCGCCGAGAACCCGTCCACGGGCACGTGCTGCGCGCGGAGCTGCGTGATCAGCGCGAGGTAGGCGTCGCTCTTGGCGTTGACGCTCTCCACGCCGTAGTCGTTGAAGAACAGCTTCGCCTTGGGGTCGGCCTCGTGCGCCCAGCGGAACGCGTCGGCGATGATCCCCGGCCCGAGCTCGCGGAGCCAGATGTTCTCGGTGGTGCGCAGCGCGCCGGTGTCGGTGAAGATCTCGTTGGCCACGTCCCACTGCTGGATGCTGCCCTTGTACCGGCCGACGACGCGCTTGATGTGGTCGCGCAGGATCGAGCGCAGCCCGGCGGCCGTGAAGTTCCCCTGCTCCAGCCACGCCGGGTTCTGGCTGTGCCACAACAACGTGTGCCCGCGCACGACCTGCCCGTGCTGCTTGGCGAACCGCACGATCTTGTCGGCCATGCCGAAGTTGTACGTCCCCCGCTCGGGGTGGATGTACTCCCACTTCATCTGGTTCTCGGCGGACACCGAGTCGAACTCCGCGGCGAGCACGCGGCGGTAGGGCTGGTCGGAGGTGAAGGGGTCGGGGTAGGGCTGGGACTCGTGGTGGCCGCCGCCCGCGACGGCGGTCCCGATGTGGAACCCCTTGGGCGCGGCTCCGCGCAGGGTGTCCTTGGCGGAGTGGCCGGGCGTGCGGTCGACGGGCGCGGCCGTGGCCACGAGCGTCGAGGGGACCGACAGGGCCGCGGCGACGACCACCGCGGTGGCCAAGCGGATCGACTTCATCAGGCTCTCGCTCCTTTGCGACGGGCTTGATTTCCGAAACTTTCGGTTCAGGGTGTGAAAGCTTTCGGGAAGTCGGACCCTAGGACGCCCTCCGCGCCACCGTCAAGACCACGGGTGCGGCCCGGCCGCACCCGTGGCCCCGCCTACGCGAAGTAGTCGCCCTTCTCCAAGTCCTCGAGGAGACCGGGGGCGGTCGGCCGCCACCCCAGCAGCTCCGCGGTGCGCACGGCCGTGGTCGGGTTGTCCAACCCCACGAGGCCGCCGAGGAAACCGAAGTGGGCCGCGGCGTCCTCCGCCGCGACGGACGCGGTCGGCACGTCCAGGCCGCGCCCGATGGCCTCGGCGATCTCCCGGAACGGCACGCCCTCGTCGCCGATGGCGTGCAGCCGCGACCCGGCGGGCGCCTGCTCCAGCGCGAGCCTGCACAGCCGCGCGGCGTCGAGCACGTGCACGGCGGGCCAGCGGTTGGCCCCGTCGCCGACGTACCCCGAGACGCCGTGCCGCGTGGCCATGCCGATCAGCGCCGGGCCGAAACCGTGGTCGGCCGGACCGTGCACGAGCGGCGGCAGCCGGACGACCGAGGAGCGGACCCCGTTGTCCGCCAACGCGATCACGGCGTTCTCGGCGTCGATCCGCGGGCCGTCCTCCAGCACGTCGTCCTCCGTGCCGGGACGGCCGGTGATGACGGTCAGCATCAGCGTTCCGCCGACGATGGCGAACGGCTTGCCGGAGCCCTTCAGCGCGTCCCCGATCGCCTCGACGGCCAGCATGTTGGCGGCTCCGGCGCCCGCGAAGTCGCCGACGGCGATGAGGTCGTGCTTGAACGCGAGGTGGAGCACGCCGTCCGAGGCCGCGGCGGCCTCGCGCAGGCCGTCGAGGTCGTCGAGGTCGCCGCGCCGGACCTCCGCGCCCATGCCGGTGACCACGGCCGCCGAGGCGTCGGAGCGGACGAGGCCGACGACGTCGTGACCGGCGCCGAGCAGTTCGGGGACGACGGACTGGCCGATGAAGCCGGACGCGCCGGTGACGAGGAAACGCATGGGGAGCCTCCGAAGAGTCGATGACACCTGGTGACATCACCGTAGCAGGCGACGACACCGGGTGCCATCACTAGGATGTCCCGCATGGGCAGATGGGAACCGAACGCGCGGGGCCGACTCGAGCGCGCGGCCATGGAGCTCTACACCGAGCGCGGCTTCGACCAGACGACGGTCGCGGAGATCGCCGAACGCGCCGGCCTCACGAAACGCACGTTCTTCCGGCACTACACCGACAAGCGCGACGTGCTGTTCTCCGGCGCGGTCGTGATGCAGGCGGCGGTCGTGAAGGCGGTCGCGGGCGCGCCGGACTCCGCCACTCCCCTGGCCGCCGTCGCCGCGGGCCTCGACGCCGCGGCGGACCTGCTCCAGGAGCGCGGCGACGGCCCCCGGTACCGCTACGCGATCATCGTCGCGAACCCGGAGCTCCAGGAGCGCGAACTGGTCAAGCTCGCGGCCCTCGCCGCGGCCGTCGCGGACGCGCTGGTCGACCGCGGCGTCGAGGACCGGACCGCGCGACTGGCCGCGGAGGTCGGCGTCGGCGTCTTCAAGGTCGCGTTCGTGACCTGGATCGCCGACCCGGACCGGCACGACATCGGCCACCTCATCCGGGAGGCGTTCACCGACCTGCGCGCCGTGACCCGGTGACCTGGCGAACCCTCACGGCGGACGGGGAGAAGCACGCCGCCTACGCCGACGACGAGTGGCTCCGCTCGGGCCTGGCCGCCGCGCGCGAGGTGCTCGGCGACGACGTCGCCCGCGTCGTGCAGCGCCACGCCGTGCTGGTGCTCCAACCCGACTGCGTGGCGGGCCGCGTGGCCCACCGGTGCGTGGACCTCGTGCGCCGCAACGGTTTCGAGCCGGTCCACACGGTCAGGTTCCACTTCGGACCCGAGCTGACCGCGGGGATCTGGCACTACCAGTCGACCATCTCCACCCCCGCCAGCCTGGCCATCGCCGACCACGTGTGCGGGAAGTCGGACTCGCTGCTCGTGCTGCTGCGGGACACCACCCCGCACCCGGTGATCCCGGCGTCGCTGCGGCTGAGCGACCTCAAGGGCCGCTCCACCCCGGCGAAGCGGACCGCGCGCCACCTGCGGACCGTCCTCGGTGCGCCGACCGTGCTGGTCGTGCTCGTGCACACTCCGGACGAGCCGATCGACGTGGTCCGCGAGTCCACCGTGCTCCTCGGCCCGGACGTCCGCGACCTCTTCGCCCGGATGGCGGCCCCGGCCCCGACCGACGCGGCCGACGTCCTGGCGGGGCGGATCGACGCCCTGCACGCGGAGGTCGACCCGCACGACCTCGACCTCGCGGCGGCGTCCCGGCGGCTGGGCGACCTGGTCCCGGACGCCATGCGCCGCGGTGACGCGAAGCTCGACTGGGGCCGGTTCACCGCCGACCTCGTCCGGGCGGGCGTGGATCCGACGGGCTGGGACGCGTTGCTCGTCGGCAGCGCGCACGTGGAGCACGACCGGCCCGGCGTGCCCCGGCTGGTCGACCGCGTGAGCGTGGAGAGCTGGCTCGCGGGTGAGGGCGTGCTGCTGCCACCGTTCCGGTGAATCACCCGTTCCGGGACGAACCCGACCTTGTCCCGGTGGCGTGGATCACCTACGGTCGCGAGGAACATGAATCGGGTTCACGTACCTCGGGGAGTGCGCATGCGGGCCAGGCGGCGTTCGGCGGTCGTGACGGTGCTGACCACCGTGGCGGGGATCCTGGTCTTCACCGGCCAGCCCGCCGCGCAGGCCGCACCGGAGCCCTACCTGGTCGGCCGCGGCATCTCCGACGTGACGGGACCCGCCGCCGAGAACGGCATGATGGGGTACTCGGACTTCGGCCAGAAGACCACGGGCCTGCACCAGCGGCAGCGCTCCCGCGCGTACGTCGTGGTCGACCGCGCCACCGGCGACCGGGTCGCCTACGTCAACGCCGACCTGGCGATGGTCTTCCGCTCCGTGCAGGAGGGCGTGCTCGCCAAGCTCCAGGCCCGCTACGGGAACACGTACACGCGGGAGAACCTGCTGCTGTCCGCCACCCACACCCACGCCGGTCCCGGCGGGTACTCGCACAACCTGGCCTACAACCTGTCGATCCTCGGCCTCCAGCAGCAGACGCTCGACGCGATCACCGACGGCATCGTCGAATCGGTCGTGGAGGCGCACGAGGACCTCAAGCCCGGCTCGCTGTCGCTGGGCCGCGGCGAGCTGACCGACGCGAGCGTCAACCGGTCGCGGGTGGCGTTCGACCGCAACCCCGCCGCCGACAAGGCGTTCTTCCCCAACGCGATCGACCCGTCGATGACCGTGCTGAAGTTCAGGCAGGGCACCGCCGACGTCGGCGCGGTGAGCTGGTTCGCCACCCACAACACGTCGATGACCGGCCGGAACACGCTGATCAGCCCGGACAACAAGGGGTACGCGTCCTACCAGTGGGAGCACGACGACTCCGGCGTGCGGTACCTGGACGACCGGCCCGGCTTCGTCGCCGCGTTCCCGAACACCAACGCGGGCGACATGTCGCCGAACCTGAACCTGCGCCCCGGCTCCGGCCCCACCGAGGACGAGGTCGAGAACACCCGGATCATCGGCGAGCGGCAGAACCGCAAGGCGCAGCAGATCTTCGCCGGCGCGCAGACCGAGGTGACCGGCGGCGTGGCCCACCGGATGCGGTTCGTGGACATGGGATCCGTGGCGGTCGACGGCCGCTACACCACCGACGGCGCACCCGGCACGACGTGCTCCGGCGTGGTCGGCGCGTCGACCCTGGCGGGCAGCGTGGAGGACGGCCCGGCGATCCCCGGCTTCACCGAGGGCATGCAGAGCCCGATCAAGTCGCTGCTGGAACCGTTGAACATCCCGGTGCCGCAGTGGCTCAAGGACTGCCAGTACCCGAAGGCGTCCCTGGTGCCGACCGGCCTCGTGCAGGCGACGCCGAACGTCGTGCCGTTGCAGATCGTCCGGATCGGCCAGCTGCACCTGGTCGCCGTGCCCGGCGAGGTGACCATCACCGCGGGCCTGCGGATCCGCCGCACGGTCGCCGCGGAACTGGGCACGTCGATCGACAACGTGCTGATCCAGGGCTACGCCAACGACTACAGCCAGTACGTCACCACGCCGGAGGAGTACGACCTCCAGCAGTACGAGGGCGGCTCGACCCTGTTCGGCCGCAACACCACACCCGCCTACCAGCAGGAGTTCGGCAAGCTCGCGGCGTCGCTGCGCGACGGCACCACGCCCGCCGCGGGCCCGACGCCGACCAAGCCGCCGTTCACCGAGCTCAACCTCCAGACCGGCGTGGTGTTCGACGACAAGGCGCCGGGCACGTCGTTCGGCCAGGTCCTCACCCAGCCCGCCGCGGCCTACACGACCGGCCAGACCGCGACCGCGGTGTTCGTCACCGGCCACCCGAAGAACAACCTGCACCGCAACGGGACGTTCCTGGAGGTGCAGCGGCTGGTCAACGGCCAGTGGACGCGCCACGGCGACGACGGCGACTGGTCCACCCGCTACCGGTGGCAGCGGTCCGGCGTGGCGAACTCCGAGGCCACGATCACCTGGGCGATCCCGGCGGGCACGCCCGCCGGGACCTACCGGATCGTCCACAACGGCGACTGGAAGAGCGGGTGGACCGGCAAGATCACCGGGTTCACCGGCACCACCAACTCCTTCACCGTGAGCTGACCGTCACCACGCCTCGGTCGACTCGATCCCCCTGATCCGACCGTCGCGGAAGGCGTCCACGAACAGGCGGTGGTCCTCGCGGGTCTGCTCGGCGTAGCGCAGCGCGAACTCCACGACCGAGTCGGCGAAGTCGGCGTCGCGGTCGCCGATGGCGGCCGCGATGGCCTCCTCGCACTGGAAGTCGACCAGCGTCTGCTCGGAGTCGGAGTCGGCGACGCAGTGCATCTTCGCCGTCGCCCGGCCGAGGTAGCCGAGCACCGGCAGCATCGCCGCGGGCTCGGTCAGGTCCGACCAGTCCAGGTCCGACACGTAAGGCGACAGCTCCGCCACGACGTAGCCCACGCCGTCGACCTCGGTGTGCCCGAGCCACGGGTCGGCGTGCGCCTGCAACGCCCGCTGCGACACGGCGGTCCGGTGGCCGTGGTCGGTGAAGTACCGGCGGATGTGCTCGTCCCGCACGATCCGGCTCGGCGCGGCCACGTTCGCCTGCTTCATCGACAGCACGACGTCGTTCTCCAACGCCTGCGTCCGCCCCTCGACCAGCACGTTGTACGCGGGCAGGCCCGCCGAGCCGATGCCGAACCCGCTGCGCCCCACCACGTCCTTCACCGCGTAGGTGAGGCTGCTGCTCGCCTTCTTGCCGTCCGGGATCGTGTCCAGGTACCCGGCGAACGCCCGCTCGACCCGCGCGCGCTCCTCGTCCCCCAACTCCCGCACGCCCGCCCGGTCGCGCCGGAACTGCCGCTCGTAGTCCACGATCACCGTCGTGTCGTCGAGCAGCTCTACCCGTGTCGCGAGCTTGGCCCGCAGCAGCACGTCGTGCAGCGCGCCCTCCGTGCTGTCGAGCCGGAGGCTGAACAGCTCGTCGTTGGGGTTCTCCGCGAACGACCGCACCTGCGTCACGTACGCCGTCACGTACGTCCGCACCAGGTCCTCGATCCCCTTGTCCGGCAACGCCTTCCGCCACCCGAGCAGCGCCATGGACGCCGCGAACCGCCGCACGTCCCACGTGAACGCCCCGAGGTAGGCCTCGTCGAAGTCGTTGACGTCGAACACCAACGTCCCCTGCGAGTCCATGTAGGTCCCGAAGTTCTCCGCGTGCAGATCGCCCTGGATCCACACCCGACTGGTCCGCTCGTCCGCCCACTCGTCGGGCTCGACGGCCATGTCCGCGTAGAACAGGCACGCGCTGCCCCGGTAGAACGCGAACGGCTCGGCCGCCATCTTCCGGAACTTGGCCCGGAAGGCAGCCGGATCGGCGGCCATCAGGTCCGAGAACGCGTCCTCCAGGACGGCCACGATGCGATCGCCGCGGTCACTCACCACACCACTCCTCTTCGTCGAGCGGACGCTCGGCAGGCGCAGATCATCACACGCGCTGCTCGAACGTCCCACGCCCGTGCATGACGTGCGGGAGTGGTCGCCGGTTCCCGTCTGCATCAAGCTGACCAGGAACGATCCGACACGATTCGCCCAAACCCCGACGACTCGGGCGGCGGGTCGAGTCGTCGGGGGGCCGGTTATTTGGTCAGGATCACCGTCTCCTGCTTGGTGAGGACGTCCACGGCGATCACGCGTTTGACGTTCGGGTTCTGCTCGAGGATGGGGAATTCGGTCATGTGGAAGACGTTGTCGGGTCTTCTGGACGGGCCCAGGAGGACGTAGACGTCGCCGCTGGAGCCGTGGGCGAGGCTGGCCGAGACGCTGTCCCAGACCGCCTTGCCCTCCGGGGAGGTGTTGCCCCAGCCCGGCAGCTTGACGCCCTTGTCGTCCAGGAGGCCCTCAAGGGTGTTGCGGCCGTTGTTCTGGGCGATCTCGCCTGCCTCGTCCATCACGGAGACGCGGTTGCCGTCCGCGTCGTAGATGCTGCCGGACCAGAAGAACGCGCCGTCCTCCTTGGTGGCGAGGATGTTCCTCAGGTTGTCGATCCACTTCTGGCTCTGGTCCGGGGTGAGGTCGGACAGGTCCGCCCACGGTTTGCCGTCGATCGTGGTGGCGGGCCACGCGCCGTCGGTCTTGGGGCCGTCCGATTGGGGTAGGTGCTCGCCGCCGGGATAGCCCCTTGGGTCCAGCAGGTCGAGGATGTTGGGCGGGGCTTTCACCGGGGCTACCGGGGGTGGGGTGGGTTGGGGGGTGGGGGGCTTGATCGCGTCCGGGTCGGGGCGTGGGTGGGGTTGGACGTCCGGGCGTGGGTGTGCGGGTGGGTTGGCGTCGCCGATGGGGCCCAAGGGGTTCGGGCCTGTCGGGGGCGAGATCGTGCCCGCGGGTGGGGTGGCTTGGCCTGGAGGGGTTGGGAAGCTGCCGGCTGGGGGGCTGCCGCCTGGCCAGGACGGGTTTGTGGTGACCGGGGGTGCGGCTGGGGCCTTGGACAGGGGCATGCCGGGTGGACGGGTCTTGGCTGGTGGGTTGGTGTCGGCGATGGGGCGCAACGAGTCGGCTGCCGGTGGGGTGGGGGTGAAGATGCCCTTGGGTGGGCCGGAGACGCCCGGAACGTTCGGGATCACGCCTGGGCGGGGTGGGGTGCTGCCGGGAGGGGCGGGTGGTTTCAGGGTGGGTGGCTGTGCGGGCGGCGGGGTGAAGCCCGCGGTGGTCGTGGTGCCCTGGGAGCCGGGGATCGGTGGGGGTGGTGCGATCGGTGGGCCGGTGGGGGTGCTCGACGGTGTGGGAACGCCTTGCGAACCTGGGATCGGCGGGAGTGGTGCGATCGGCGGGCCGGTCGGATTCGGTGCGCTCGCGGGTGCGGTTGTGCCGGGGGTGCCGGGGAGGTCGTTGATCGGGGTTACCGGTGGGCCGGTTGGAGGGGGAACGCTCGCCGGTGCCGTCGTGCCGTCCGCGCCTGGGATCGGCTGAAACTTGTTCACCTCTGGCCCAGTCTGCGGTGGCGGGGCGATGGGGTCCGGGCCCTGTGCGCCGGGTACCGGTTTCGCGTCGGACACCTGCGGGCCTGGGGTCGGGGTCGGTTTCGGGGCGATGCCTGGGGATCCGTGCGGGTTCTTCGCGCCGGAGTCGGGGACGATCTTGCCGAACTGGTCGGCGATGAACTGGTCGGTGTTGGTCGAGGTCTCCGCGGTCGCGCGGAGGCCGTCGCGGACCTGGCCCATCGTTTCCGCGGCGTGCTTGGCCTTGTCGACGGACTTGTCGCCGGAGCTGTTCACGGCGGCCACCATCGGCATGCCGAGCATGCCCAGCGCGTTGAAGGCCAGTTTTTGCGAGGCCAACTGGGTGGAGACGCCGTCGTAGCGGGACTGGAGGTCCGAGGCGTACCGCTGCAAGGTCTGCATCGAGCCCTCGGAGACGGTGAACCCGGCGGTGCCGGTGGGGCCCGCCGGGGCTGACGGTGGAGGTGGTGGCGGCGGGGCCGCAGGTGGTGGGCTCCCGTTGGGGTTCGCGCCGGGGTTGCCGCTGGGGCTGTGGTTGGAGCGCGCCATGTCCGCGCCTTTCGGGATCGCCGGGACGGGGGAACGGGTCTAGGCGACCGCGGCGTCGATCTTCTTGTCGACGCCGTTCTGGGCCTTCCACGACTCGTAGCTGACTTCGGCCACGTCGGCGACGTTCTCGAAGCGCTTCCAGCCCTTGCCGACCTGCTCGGTGATCTCGTCCAGGTGCTTGATGCGGCCCATCTGGCGGGACATGGCACCGATCAGCTTCGCGATCCGCGAGGCGATGTTGACGCCCAGCGCGACGGCCTTGCCGACGGCGAAACCGACGAAGCCGACGATGGACGCGCCGAAGGTGAAGAACGCGGCCGCCGCGGCGGCGATCGCGCCTGCCAGGAGGGAGCCGAGGAGTTGGGAGATCAGGTCGCGGACGATGTCGCGGAGAACGGAGACGAGGACGCCGCAGATCGCGACGATCTTGGCCTTCTTCTCTACGGCGCTCGCGAGGGAGTCGAGTTCCTGGCCGAGGGTCTCCATGTTGGCCTTGAAGGCGTCGGATGCCTGGCCGGTCCAGTCCTGGGGCTGGGCGAGGGTGTTGCGGTGGGTCTCGGCCAAGACCGCCATCTCGGCTGCGGTGGCCTTGGTCGCCTCGACGTTGGCCTGGATCTCGTCCGGGTCGCCCATGAGCTGGTCGAGCGGTTCCTTCAGGAAGCTGACGTGCTCGATCAACCAGCCGATCCCCGCGCCGAGGAGAGTGCCGAAGGGGTCCATCGCCAGCATCGCCGTGGAGGACGCCGCGCCGATGGCGGCGAAGGTGATGTCGAGGACCCGTTCGGTTTCGCTCTCGGCGTCCTTGCCCACCGAGTCGATGAGGTCGGCGTAGGCGGAGATGAAGAGAGAACCCTTGAACTTGTTCTCGTCGGTGATCTCCATGCCGGGGGGTGAGTCGACCATGCGGTTGGGCCTTCCTGGTGGGGGGTGGTTGTGGTTGTGGCAGGCAACTCCTGGACGCCAACGTGTCGCCAATGCGAGGCCAACTCGTGGGGGTGGTCTTGTTGCCCGAAGGGGCAGGGTGGGTGTTGTGCGGGCTAACCCCCGATTGCGCCAATTATCCCACCC
>NZ_JBHYHC010000102.1:0-33261 GCF_042738955.1 Umezawaea sp. NPDC059074 | reverse complement strand
TGGAGATCGGGCAGGGCTTTGGGGCACTGCCTTTTGGCCCGATCAAGGGGCAAATCTAGGGGCCCCAAATCAAATCGGCCACAGCACGCTGGAAATCGCAGCCACCTACCAGACCCACTGGAAATCGCAGCCGCCCACCCGGCCCACTGGAAGCCGCAGCCGGAAGCCCCCAGAAAAACCCAACGCCCCACCCCGCAAACACACGGGATGGGGCGAAGGACGAAAAAGATCACCCAAGCATGTCGTGCCGCACGATCGTCTGGTCCCGCCCAGGCCCAACACCGATCGCCGACATCCGAGCCCCGGAAATCTGCTCCAGGTACTCCACGTAAGCCCGAGCGTTGGCGGGCAACTCCTCAAACGTCCGACACCCGCTGATGTCCTCGTGCCACCCAGGCAACTCCTCGTACACCGGCACAGCGTGGTGAACATCCGACTGGGACATCGGCATCTCGTCCACCCGAGTCCCGTCGATCTCGTAAGCCACGCACACCGGCACCTTCTCCAAGCTGGACAACACATCCAGCTTCGTGAGGAAGTAGTCCGTGATCCCGTTGACCCGAGCCGCATACCGAGCGATCACCGCGTCGAACCACCCGGTCCGCCGGTTACGACCAGTGGTCACACCAACCTCGCCACCGGTCTTCCGCAGGTACTCACCCATGTCGTCGTTCAACTCGGTCGGGAACGGCCCAGACCCCACCCGAGTCGTGTACGCCTTCAAAATCCCGATCACCGTCGTGATCCGAGTCGGCCCGATACCCGACCCAGCGCAAGCCCCACCCGACGTCGGGTTGCTCGACGTCACAAACGGATAAGTGCCGTGGTCCACGTCGAGCAGAGTCCCCTGAGACCCCTCGAGCAGCACCGTCTCACCACGCTCCAACGCCTGGTTCAACAACAACCGGGTGTCCGCGATCCGCGAGGCGAACTTGCTCCCGTGCTCCAGCACCGTGTCGACGACGTGGTCGACCTCGAGCCCCTTGCGGTTGTACACCTTCACCAGCATCTGGTTCTTGATGTCCAACGCGGCTTCGACCTTCTGCCGCAGGATCTTCTCGTCCAGCAGGTCCTGCACCCGCACGCCGACCCGCGCCAGCTTGTCCTGGTAGCACGGCCCGATCCCGCGCCCGGTGGTGCCGATCTTGGCCTTGCCGAGGTAGCGCTCCGTGACCTTATCGATGGCCACGTGGTACGGCATGATCAGGTGCGCGTCCGCCGACAGCAGCAGCCGGTCGGTGTCGACGCCCTTGGCCTCCAGGCCACCGAGTTCCTCCAGCAGGACGCCGGGGTCGACCACGACGCCGTTGCCGATGACGTTCATCACTCCGGGCGTGAGGATGCCCGACGGGATCAGGTGGAGGGCGAAGTTCTGCCCGTTGGGGAGCACCACGGTGTGGCCCGCGTTGTTGCCGCCCTGGTAGCGGACGACCCACTGGACGCGCTCTCCGAGCAGGTCCGTGGCCTTGCCCTTGCCCTCATCGCCCCACTGGGCACCGATCAGCACTACGGCCGGCATGTGAAACTCCAAGGGCTAGGACTGGGAAGGGCAATGCCGGTGCATGAGGGTAGACCAGGAGTTGATGGTGCGCGGAATCGTGCTGGCCTGCGGAAACGACAGCCTCGACAGGGAGTCGCCAATGGTCACTGAGCGTGACGACATCACGGTGTTCACCGTGCCGTCACGACCGGGAAAAGCGCACGTAGACGCGATCCTGTCCGATTTGGGTGATCAGCGTCTCGTCGTCGCGGGGACCGACGCGGACCTCAACTCGGTGGTGTTGCGGCTGCTGCGGACCGAGCGTGTCGCGGAGGTGCCGCTGGCCTTCGTGCCGTCGTCGCCGGACTCCGAGGTCGCCGCGCTGTGGGGGTTGCCGACGGACCCGGCGCGCGCGCTCGACCTCGCGCTGGGCGGCGACCCGGACAAGGTGCCGTTCCTGCGCGACGACGTGGGCGGCGTGCTCGTGGGCCTCGGCGTGATCAGTCCGGTCCGCGGGGTCGGCTACTGCGACGACGACAACGTGCTGCGCGGGCAGGCGACCCGGCTGGAGATCACGCCCGACCCGGACGGCGGGGCGGGGCTGGTGGTGCGGGTGATCCACAAGCGGCTGCTCGGGCGGAAGGTGAAGGAGACCGCCGGGAGGGCGTTCCAGCTCGGCTGCCTGCCGACGGCGGTCACCTCGGACGGGGTCGCCCACCCGAGGCAGATGAACAAGTGGACTTGGTACCGCCACACGGAGGACCTGCGACTGGTGCGGGGGTTGTAAGTACCGAACTAATTCTTTCGAGTGTCACCCGAAAGCATTGTTATGGCCGGCTGACTATCCGACAGTAATTCCGATTTCCCTAGCGGAAGGTCGGATTACATGTCAACGGTCAACAATGCCGTCCGAGTGGCGGCCCTGTCATTGCTGACTACCGTCGCGCTCGTCGCGGGACTCGCCCCGTCGGCGAACGCGACCCCTCCCAGCATCCCCAGCACCGCCACCGCGAAGTCCGAGCTCGCGGCCCTCACGGTGGCGACCGACGGGTCGATGACGGGCTACTCGCGGGACCTGTTCCCGCACTGGAGCACGGTTTCGGGCGCCTGCAACACCCGTGAGACCGTGCTCAAGCGCGACGGCTCCAACGTCGTGGTGGACTCCAGCTGCGCGGCCACCTCCGGCAGCTGGTACTCGCCCTACGACGGGGCCACCTGGACCGCCGCGTCCGACCTCGACATCGACCACGTCGTGCCGCTCGCCGCGGCCTGGCGAACGGGCGCGAAGAATTGGACGACGGCCAAGCGGCAGCAATTCGCGAACGACCTGAGCGGTCCTCAACTGATCGCCGTGACGGACAACGTGAACCAGGCGAAGGGCGACCAGACGCCCGCCACCTGGAAGCCGCCGCTGACGTCCTACTGGTGCACCTACGCCAAGATGTGGACGCGCACGAAGTACAAGTGGGCCCTTACCGTTAACTCCTCGGAGAAGACAGCGTTGCAGGACATGCTCGGAAGGTGCTGATGGCCGAATACTCGTCACCGTTCGTCGCGGGCCCCGGCGGGATCATGACCGACGACGTCGGCGTGATCACCGGCGAGCTGGAACTGCGCTCCGTGCTGGCCGAGGACGGGTCGATGCGGGCCGAGGTGCGCTACGAGGGGGCGGACGAGTGGTACGCCCTCACGGGCGGCTCGTGCGCGTTGAAGGACCCGGAGGACCTGTCCGCCGTGCACGAGCTGCTCGTGGGGGTGCTCAACCGGCCGGAGGGGTGAGCGGCTTGCGGGACAGCGGCGGCAGCGCCTCGACGGCGTCCGCCCGCGACAGGCCGGTGGCCTGGAGCAGGTCGACGGCGACGGACCGGATCTGGGCGAGGACGACCTTGGTCGAGAAGCCGTCACCACCGAGCTCGGTGGTGGTGGCGGTGCTCGCCGCGTCGCGGATGGCCGCGCGGGCCTGGTCGGGCTTGTCCCCTCGGGCCAGTTCGGTCCGCAGGAGGTCCACGGCGTCCGCGTAGCGGCGCAGGACGTCCGGGAGGATGGCCGGGGTGCCTTCGTCGTCCCTGAGGGCAGCCAGGGCCCTGCGCGCCAGCACCCTGGTGTTGCGCAGCGCGTAGTCCAGGGGCAGCGCGGCCTCGCGGTAGTGGTCCAGCTCGTCGCGGCGGTGCCAGCGGATCGGCGCGATGGTCGCGATCTCCTTGCCGGCCTTGAGCGCGTCCTTGAAGTCCTCGATGGCGGACTGGCTCTTGCGCAGCTGGGCGAGGACGCCCGCGGCCTTCACCGTGTCGTGCTCGGCCACGGCGGACGCGATGCCGCGCAGGGCCGTGGACAGCTCGCCCAGCACGACCTTGCCGTGCCGGTGGGCGATGGTGAGCGGGTTGGCGGGCAGCAGCGCCGTCACGGCCAGGCCGACGAGCCCGCCGATCAGGGCGTCGACCATCCGGTCGAACCCGCCGTTCGTGCTGGGCGGCAGCAGCGTCGCCACCAGCACCGCGGACGAGCCGGACTGCAAGGCGATCACCGCGCCGCCGTCGAGCAGCACGGCCGCCGACATCGCCAGCGCCACGACCAGCGCGATCTGCCACGGGCCCGAGCCGATCTGGGAGATCAGCACGTCCCCGACGCCGACGCCGACCGAGACGCCGACGACCAGTTCCGCGACCCGGCGCGGCCGCTGCCCCAGCGAGACGCCGAGGCAGACGACCGCCGAGATGGGCGCGAAGAACGGGTGCGGGTGCCCGACCAGGGCCGTCGCCACGAACCACGCCAGCCCGGCGGCCAGCGCGGCCTGGAGGATCGGCAGCGCGGTGCGCCGCCACCGCTGGAGCCGTCGTCCCAGCTCAGCCCGCACCGCGCCCATCGATCAGCTCAGTCCGAGCGCGGCGGGCGCCTGCGGGTCGCTGTCCGCGAGGAACTTCAAGCAGCGCTCGTACTCCTCGGTCTCGCCGATCTCGTCGGCCGCCCGCGCCAGCGCCGCGAGCGCCCGCAGGAAGCCCTGGTTCGGGCGGTGCTTCCACGGCACCGGCCCGAAGCCCTTCCAGCCCGCGCGGCGCAGCTGGTCGAGACCGCGGTGGTAGCCGGTGCGCGCGTAGGCGTACGCGGCGACCGGGTCGCCCGCCTGGAGCGCGCGCTCCGCGAGCAGCGCCCACGCCTCGCTGAAGTCGGGGTAGGCGCGGACGATCTTGCCTGGATCGGTGCCGCCGTCGGAGGCGGCCTGCGCCTCCGGACGTTCCGGCAGCAGGGTCGGGTCCGGTCCGAGGAGGTTGGTCATGGGGTAATCGTGCCCCACCGCCCGTGTCAGGACGGGAACACCCTCACCACCACGGCCACGGCGGCGAGCACCAACGCCGAGACGAGCACGCCTGCGACGACCTTCTTGCCCACGGGTGGTCTCCCCAACTCTCAGCGGGTTCTCAGCGCCGCACGATCCCCGGTTGGGCCGTTGAGAGCAACGAACGTCACCCGTTCGGGAGGGTGAATCGGCATTTGCGCAGCTCAGGGCGTTCCCCTAGGGGAAACTACGCGAAAGACCAGGGAGAACCGCGCTTCCACGCGGGACGGCGGCGACGCATCATGTCCGGGTGAACACGGGGGTAAGGGCACACGTCGCGGAGTTCCGCGACCAGTACTGGGAGCGCGGAGAGCCCGGCCGCGACACGCCTGCTCGGCTCACCAAGCCGCTCTACCAGCTGTGGCTCGCGGGCCTGCTGTTGAAGCTGCTCGGCTCGACGTGGGACGTCGCCTGGCACTTCAAGTGGTTGCGCGACGAGTTCGCGCCGCCGCACCTGCTCAACACGGCCGGCACGGTCATCGTGGTCGCGCTGACGATCTTCCACACGTTCACCGGCTACGCCGTGGACAGGACCGCGCTGCGGCTCATGCAGTGGGGCACGGGCGTCTTCCTGATCGCCCTGCCCATCGACCTCATCAACCACCGGATCAACGGCCTGGACATCACGTCGTGGAGCGGCTCGCACGCGCTGCTGTACCTCGGCACGGCGATCATGCTCGCCGGCGCGATCCGCGGGTGGCGCGCGTACTACCCGGCGGGCCGCGCGCACACGTGGGGCTTGGCGGCGCTGTGGATGTTCTTCCTGGAGAACACCTGGTTCCCGAACCAGCACCAGGAGTACGGCGTCATCTCGCTGGGCGCGTGGGACGCGGGGAAGCCGGAGGCCGAACCGATCCTGCTCCAGTTCGCGGCCGACCAGATCGGCCGCCCGGTGGACCGCACGGCGGTGCTGAGCTTCGCCCTGCCGATCCCGGACTGGGTGTACCCGTTGTGGGGCTTGGTCTCCACGGGTGTCGTGCTCGTGCTGGCCAGGCGCACGATCGGCAAGCGCTGGGCCGCGACCGCCGTGGCGGCGGGCTACGTCGCCTACCGGTGCCTGGTCTGGCCGGTGCTGATGGGCGTCGACTTCCCGACGTCCGCGGTGCCGCTGTTCCTCGTGCTGGTCGGCATCTGCGTCGACCTCGCGCACACGGCGTCGCTGCCCGCGTTCTCGGCCGCGCTGCTGGGATCCGCCGCGATCACCGGCATCGGCTACGGCGGCATCTGGGTCCAGCAGCAGTGGCTGGAAGCGCCGCCGGTCCTGTACCCGTCGGCCGCCGTCACCTTCGTGCTGCTGGCCGCCGCGTGGACCGGCGTCGACCTCTGGGCCCGCCGACGAGCACCCGCGCTCTCCTGACGCCACAACGGAGAACGCCCCCGGAGCCGAGGCTCCGGGGGCGTTCGCGTCGAGGTCGAGGTCAGCCGGCGATCATGCGGCCGGACGACTTCAGGTGCTCGCACGCCTGCGCGATGCGGGCGCCCATGCCCTGCTCAGCCGCCTTCAGGTAGCTGCGCGGGTCGTACACCTTCTTGTTGCCCACCTCGCCGTCGATCTTCAGCACACCGTCGTAGTTGGTGAACATGTGCTGCACGATCGGGCGGGTGAACGCGTACTGCGTGTCCGTGTCGATGTTCATCTTCACGACGCCGTACGAGAGCGACTCGTGGATCTCCTCCAGCAGCGAGCCGGAGCCGCCGTGGAACACCAGGTCGAACGGCTTCGAGCCCGCCGCGAGGCCCAGCTTCGCGGCCACCGCTTCCTGGCCCTGCTTGAGGACCTCGGGGCGCAGTTTCACGTTGCCCGGCTTGTACACGCCGTGCACGTTGCCGAACGTGGCCGCGAGCAGGTAGTGCCCCCGGTCGCCGGCCCCGAGCGCGTCCACCGTCTTCAGGAAGTCCTCGGTGGTCGTGTAGAGCTTGTCGTTGATCTCGTTGTCGACGCCGTCCTCCTCGCCGCCGACGACACCGACCTCGATCTCCAGGATGATCTTCGCCTTGACGGCTTCCTGGAGCAGGTCGGACGCGATCTGGAGGTTCTCGTCGAGCGGCACCGCGGACCCGTCCCACATGTGGGACTGGAACAGCGGGTTCTCACCGCGCGCGACGCGCTCCTGGCTGATGCCGATCAAGGGGCGGACGTAGCCGTCCAGCTTGTCCTTGGGGCAGTGGTCGGTGTGCAGCGCGATGTTGACGGGGTACTTCGCCGCGACCACGTGAGCGAACTCGGCCAGTGCGACAGCGCCGGTGACCATGTCCTTGACCTTGGTGCCGGACGCGAACTCCGCACCACCGGTCGAGACCTGGATGATGCCGTCGCTCTCGGCCTCGGCGAATCCGCGGAGTGCCGCGTTGAGGGTCTCGGACGAGGTGACGTTGATCGCGGGGTAGGCGAATTCGTTCGCCTTCGCGCGACTGATCATCTCGGCGTAGACCTCGGGGGTTGCGATGGGCATCGGTCGTCCTCCTCAGGTGCCCTGAACGCCGTATCAAGGGGCATCCTACGACGCGACCCGAACGATACAGTTGATCATGGGGCCTCTTGGCGATCGGAGTAGGCCGAAACCATCGCTCACCTGCCCGAAACCCCCCGTTAGAACAGGACCTCGGCCAGTTCCCGGTACGCCTCCCGGTGGTGCCCGCCGTCGGAGGCCACGACCTGCACGGCGACGTGGTCCGCGCCCGCCGCCACGTGCTCGCGCAGGCGCGCGGCGACCTGCTCGGGCGTGCCCCACGCGACCAGGCCGTCCACCAGCCGGTCGCTGCCGCCGTGCTCCAGGTCCTCGGCGGTGAAGCCAAGCCGCAGCCAGTTGTTGGTGTAGTTCGGCAGCCCCAGGTAGAGCGCGAGCGCCTGCCTTGCCAGGGCGCGGGCCGCGGCCGGGTCGGTCTCCAGCACGACGTGCTGCTCGGGCGCGAGGAGCTTGCCCGTGCCCAGGACCTCGCGGGCGGTCGCGGTGTGCTCGGGCGTCACGAGGTACGGGTGCGCCCCGGCGGTGCGGATCGCGGCCAGCTTCAGCACGCGCGGGCCGAGCGCGGCCAGCACCACGTCCTCGGCGGGCACGTCCAGGTCGTCCAGGTACCGCACCAGCTTCTCGTACGGCTTCGCGTACTCGTCGCCGACGAACTCCCGGTGACCCGCGCCGATGCCGAGCAGGAACCGGCCGGGGTGGTCGCGGACGACCCTCCGGAACGCGCCGGACAGCTGCCCGGCGGGCTCGGACCACACGTTCACGATGCCGGTGGCGACGGCGATCTTGCCGCTCGTGCCGAGGATCGTGGACACCACGTCGAGGTCGCCCGGCGCACCCCCGAGCCACAGCGCGCCGTAGCCCAGCTCCTCCAGCTCGGCGGCGGCGTCCCCCTCCTTGATCCAGAGCGGCGCCCGGCTCCACACCCCGAAAGTTCCCAGTTCCACGGCCATTTCGACTCCCAGCGAAGCTCGTCGGATGTCTCCGACAACCCCCCGGCGACGTGATTTAGTCCGCTCGGTGACCGAGGGCACCGAGCGGTAGTTTCGAATCATGGCGAAACTCGGCAACAGCGATCTGGACGTGTCCCGGCTGACGCTCGGCGGCAACGTCTTCGGCGGGAACGCGGACGAGGAGCAGTCGTTCGCGGTGCTGGACGCGTTCACGGCGGCGGGCGGCAACTCCGTCGACACCGCCGACCTCTACACCGGCGGCGCGTCCGAGACGATCATCGGCCGGTGGCTCGCGGCGCGCGGCAACCGCGCGGACGTCGTGATCGCGACCAAGGTCGGCATGGTCAAGGGGATGGACAACCTCAAGGCCGACAACATCAAGGCGGCGGCCGAGGGCTCGCTCAAGCGGCTCGGCGTCGACCACATCGACCTGTACTACGCGCACCAGGACGACCTGGACACGCCGACCGAGGAGTCGCTCGCCGCGTTCGACGAGCTGGTGCGGTCCGGCAAGGTCCGGCACATCGCCGCGTCGAACTTCTCCGCGGAGCGGCTGGCGGCGGCGATGGACATCTCGCGGCGCGAGGGCCTGGCCTCGTTCGTCGCGCTCCAGCCGGAGTACAACCTCGTCGTGCGCTCGTCCTACGAGGGCGCGGTGGCGGACGTCGTGGCGGAGAACGGCCTGTCCACGCTGCCCTACTTCGGCTTGGCGAAGGGCTTCCTGACCGGCAAGTACCGGCCGGGCGTGGACGTGGACAGCAGGCGGGCGGCCGGGGCGTCCAAGTACCTGGACGAGCGCGGGCTGCGGGTGCTGGCGGCGCTCGACGAGATCTCCGCGGCGAACGCCACGTCGCTCGGCGCCGTGGCGCTGGCGTGGCTGACGGCGCAGCCGAACGTGCCGTCCGCGCTGGCCAGCGCCCGCACGCCCGAGCAGTTGGCCGACCTGGCGCCCGCGCTCGACCTGACCCTCTCGCCCGCCGAGGTGCAGCGGCTCACCGACGCGAGCGTTTAACTCACCAGTAGCTTACTGGCGGTAAGTTGCGTTACGGTGGCCTTCCGGAACTGCTCGGGAGGTCACCGTGGACGTCAACGGCAAGGTTGTCCTGATCACCGGCGCGGCCAGGGGCATCGGCGCCGACGTGGCCCGGCGGCTCGCCGCGCGGGGGGCCAGGGTCGCGCTGGTCGGCCTGGAGGGCGACCGGCTCGCCGAGGTCGCCGCCGAGTGCGGCGGCCGGGCGTGGGAGGCCGACGTCACCGACTGGACGGCGCTGGAGACCGCCGTGGCCGGGGTGGTCGAGCACTTCGGCGGCATCGACGTCGTGGTCGCCAACGCGGGCATCGCGTCCGCCGGGTTCGTCCGCTCCATCGACCCCACCGCGTTCGAACGGGTCGTCGAGGTCAACCTGCTCGGCGTGTGGCGGACCGTCCGGACGTGCCTGCCGCACCTGGTCGTGAGCCGCGGCTACTGCCTGGTCGTGTCGTCGCTGGCGGCGTTCGTGCAGATCCCCGGCAACGCGGCCTACTCGGCGGCCAAGGCGGGCGTCGAGGCGCTCGCGAACTGCCTGCGCGCCGAGGTCCGCCACCTGGGCGTCGACGTCGGCATCGCGTACTTCTCCTGGATCGACACGGACATGGTCAACGGGGCCGACGAGCACCCGGTGTTCGGCCCGATGCGCACGGCGCTGCCGGGCCTGGCGAGCAAGAAGTACGACGTGTCCGACGTGGGCGAGGCCGTGGTCAAGGGCATCGGCAAGCGCTCGCGGGCGATCCACGTGCCGGGCTGGGTCGCGCGGCTCAAGCTGCTGCGGGCGTTCACGCCGGTCGTCGTGGAACGGCGGTCGGCCGGGATCGTGCCCAAGGGCGACAAGGCGATGCTCGACGACATCGCCCGCCGCGGGGCCGCGGAGTCGTCCCGGCCCGTCGGGCCCGGAGGCGCGGCCGCCATCCGCTAGCCCCCGAAAAACTCCGTGCAACATTTCGGATCGCCAACCGCGTGGAGCGGCGTGAGGGCGTCACCGAGCCGGTGGCGCCCGCCGAAACGCGAGGAGTGGGACATGCGCAAACGTCTGGTGCTGGTGGTCGGCGCGATCGTGCTCGGGGGTGTCGGGCTCGCCGTTCCGGCCATCGCGGGCGCGGTGGGCGGGGACGCCCCCGCCCCGGTCGCGGCGGTGCCCGCCGAAGCACCTCGGGCGGACACGCCCCCCAGCGCGGTGCCCGCCGCGCCGTCCCCGGTCGCCGTGCCCGCCGAAGCGCCGCCGAGCGCGGTGCCCGCGGTCCCGGCGGAAGGCGTTCCCGTCGCGGTGCCCGCGGTCGAGGCCGTTCCGGTCGCGGTGCCTGCCGAGGACGTCCCGTCCGCCGCGCCCGCCGAAGGCCCCGCGGTGATCTGGGCCCCCACGGCCGCCGAGCGCTGACCCACCCGCAGGGAGACCCGGAGACCACCACGCGGTGACGGACCTGAACTGGGACGCGGAGTTCGCCGAGCACTTCGCCCGACTCGCCCGCCCGATGCGCTTCACGGCGTACCTGCTGTGCGGGAACTGGTCGGAGGCCGAGGACGTCGCGCAGGCGGCGTTCCTCAAGCTGTACCTGGCCGGGCCGAGGGTGGCCCGCCGGGACGGGCTCGACGCGTACCTGCGCCGGATCGTGGTCCGGACCTTCATCACCGAGCGGCGGCGGGTCCGCTGGCGGCGGGAGCGGCTGGTGGGGGAGCCGCCCGAACTGCCGGAGCACGGCCCGTCCACGGAGGTGCGGATCGTGCTCTGGCAGGCGCTCGGGTCGGTGCCGCCGCGGCAGCGCGCCGTGCTGGTGCTGCGCTACTGGCACGACCTGACCCTGGAGGACACCGCGGCGGCGCTCGGCTGCTCGGTGGGCACGGTCAAGAGCCAGGGCAACCGGGGGCTGGCCGCGCTGCGGCGGCGGCTCGGGCCGGGGTTCGACGAGCTTCGGATGGAGGTGCGCCGCGGTGCGGGGAGATGACCTGAGGGACGTGTTCGGCGCGGTGCACGACGCGGACGACCCCGATCTGGGGTTCGACGTCGCCGACGTCGTCCGGGCCGGTGCGCGGGTCCGGCGCGGGCGGCGCACGGCGGCCGCCGTCGGCAGCGGGCTCGCCACGGTCGCCGCGGCCGTGGTGGCGCTCGTGCTGCTGCCCGGTGGGCGGTCCCCGGACCCGGTGGAGCCCGCGGGCCCGACCGTCAGCCGGACGACGACCGTCCCGGTGCCGTCGCCGGTCCCCGCGTCACCGGCGGGCGTGCCGTCGAGCGGAGCACCGCTGGAAGCGCCTTCCGTCGCGGTGCCGGACGTCCCGCCCTCCGCCTCGGCGGGCGAGCCGAGGGCGGACCCGGCCTCGTGACGTGGGCGGGGAGACGTCCCCGCCCACGCGGGGCCGCTAGGCCAACGTGCCCTTGATGGCGTTCCACTCGCGGACGGTGGTCTCGGCGAGCACCTGCGCCGCGGCGTACGGGTCGGCGGCGAGGTAGCCGCGCAGCTCGGCCTCGTCGGCCGCCTCGAAGACCAGAAGCGCGCCCTCCATGTCCGCGTACGGACCCGAGAGCAGCAGGACTCCCTTCTCCACCAACGAGTCGAGGTACTCCCGGTGCTTGGGCCTGACCTCCCCCAACTTGTCCCGATCAGGTCCGTAGACGAACTGGACCGCGAACTTGGCCATGCGCACCTCCGGCGAGAACCTGTGTTGCCGAGCCGAAGCTACCCGGCGACCGGTAACGTCCTCCCCGTGGTCGGTCCCGAGCAGAACAACAGCGGCGTCGTGCGAGTGCAGGACACGCTGACCAACCTCCGCATCTCCGACGGCGTCGCTCCGGCGCCCGCCGGTCCGCTGACGCTGGAGGACCTCTACCGCCAGCACCGGATGCGGCTGGTCCGGCTCGCGCTGCTGCTCGTCGACGAGCCCGCGACAGCCGAGGACGTGGTGCAGGAGGCCTTCACCGGCCTGCACCGCAACTGGGGCAACCTGCGCGACGCGCAGGCGGCTCTCGGTTACCTGCGGACCGCGGTCGTCAACGGGTCGCGCAGCGTGCTGCGCCGTCGCAAGACGGCCCGCGACTACACACCCCCGCACGCGGTGAACGCGCGTTCGGCCGAGAGCCTGGCGATGCTCACCGCCGAGCACCAGGCCGTGGTCGCGGCGTTGCAGCAGCTGCCGCCGCGGCAGCGCGAGGTGCTGGTGCTGCGGTACTACGGCGACATGTCCGAGGCGGAGATCGCCGAGGCCACGGGCATCTCGAAGGGCACCGTGAAGTCGACGGCGAGCCGCGCGCTGGACGCGTTGCAGAAGATCATGGCGGCCCGCTAGACGCGCTGGACCTCCACGCCGCGTTCGAGGTAGGGCGCGATGGTCTGGTCGCTCGCGGTCGAGTCGGTGATGAGCACGTCCACCTGGTCGGTGCCGACGACCTTCGCGAGCGCGCGCCTGCCGAGCTTCGACGAGTGCGCGACCACGACGACCCGGTCGGCGTGCGCGGCGAACACCCGGTTCAGCTCCGCCTCGCCCTCGTGGCGGGCGGTCGCGCCGAGGACGGGGTCGAGGCCGTCGACGCCGAGGAACGCCAGGTCGAGGAACAGCTCGTCGGCGATCCTGGCGGCCAGCGGGCCGATCAGCTGGTAGGACTGCGGGCGCGCCACGCCGCCGGTGACGACCAGCTTCACCCGCGGCCGGACGACGAGTTCGCCCGCGATGTTCAGCGCGTTCGTCACGACCGTGAGGTCGAGGTCGCTCCTGGTCGCGAGTCCTCTCGCGACTTCCGTGACGGTCGTGCCGCCGGTCAGCCCGACGACCGAGCCCGGCCCGGCCAACGCCGCCGCGGCACGACCGATGCGCTGCTTCTCGTCGGCCCTGCGGGAGGTCTTGTAGCGCATGGGCAGGTCGTAGGACACCGCCTGCGCGACCGCCCCGCCGTGGGTGCGGCTGAGGAGCTGCTGCTCGGCGAGGTGGTCGAGGTCGCGGCGGATCGTGGCCGCGGAGACGCCCAGTTCGACCGCCACCTCGTCGGTGCCGAGGCGGCCGCGGGCGGCCAGCAGCTCCAGCAGTGCCGTCAGCCGTTCGTACCGGTTCACCGGCCACATGATTCCGCGACCGGACCCATTCCGGTGCTTGGTATAGACCAATGGGCGGTGCATGCCGCAGTATCGACCCTCGTGGCACGCACGAGACACGTGGTGGCCGTCGACGTCGGCGGAACCGAGACCAAAGCAGCGCTGGTGGCGGGCACGCCGGAGCGCGTGGTCGCGGTGGGACAACAGCGCCGGACCACGCCCAAGGGCGTGGACGGCCCCTCGACCGCGGAGGCGGTGGTGGACCTGGTGGTCGACGTCGTCGACGGGTTCCGGGCCACCGCCGAGCACGGGGTGGACGCCGTCGGCGTCGTCGTGCCCGGCGTGGTCGACGAGCGGACGGGAGTCGGGGTGTACTCGACCAACCTGGGCTGGAAGGACTTCCCGTTCCGCGACCGGATCGCCGAGCGCACCGGGCTGACCGTCGCGTTCGGACACGACGTGCGAGCGGGCGGTCTCGCGGAGTGCCGGATGGGCTCGGCGCGCGGCCTGCGCCACGGGGTGATCATGCCCATCGGCACGGGCATCGCGGGCGCGCTGGTCCTCGACGGCCGGATCTACGGCGGCGACGGGTACGCGGGCGAGGTCGGCCACGTCGACGGCGGCCACGACGACCCCTGCGGCTGCGGGCAGATCGGCTGCGTCGAGGTGCGCGCGTCGTCCGGCGGCATCGCCCGCCGCTTCACCGAGCGGACCGGCATCCCGGTCGGCGGCGCGGCCGAGGTGGCCGCGATGGTGCGCGCGGGCGACCCCGACGCCGCGGCCGTGTGGGACGAGGCGATCGACGCCCTCGCCAGGGGGATCGTGGTGCTGGCGGGTGTGCTCGGGCCAGAAGCGGTGGTGCTGGGCGGCGGTCTCGCGCTGTCCGGGGACCTGCTCACCGCGCCGCTGGGCAAGAAGCTGGACGGGTTGATCACCTTCCAGCGACGACCGGAACTGCGGCTGGCGGCGCTCGGCGACGAGGCCGGGTGCCTCGGTGCGGCGCTGCTCGCCATCGACGAGTTGGAGGGTTCATGAGCACGTGGGGCGGACCGGTGGACGTGACCTTGACCGGTGGTCGGGTGGTCACGCCGGACGGCGTGCTCGAGTCCGGCTGGCTGGCGGTCCGCGACGGGCGGATCCTGGCCGTCGGGGAGGGCACGCCGCCGGACGGGCCGACGACGGACGTGAGCGGGTCGTGGCTGGTGCCCGGTTTCGTCGACATCCACTGCCACGGCGGCGGCGGTGAGGCGTTCACGAACGCCGACCCGGACCGCGTGCGCAAGGCGGCGTCGGCGCACCGCAGGCACGGCACGACCACGCTGCTCGCGAGCCTGGTGTCGCGGCCGGTGCCGGAGATGGTGGAGCAGATCGCGAAGCTCGCCGAGCTGACCCAGGACGGCCTGATCTCCGGCCTGCACCTGGAGGGCCCGTTCCTGTCGGCCGCCCGCTGCGGCGCGCACGACCCGGCGATCCTGCGGCCGCCGGACCGCGACTCCGTGACGAAGCTGCTCGCCGCGGGCAAGGGCGCGGTCCGGATGATCACGCTCGCGCCGGAGCTGGAGGGCGCGGTCGACGCGGTGCGGCTGCTGGTCGACAACGATGTCCTGGCCGCGGTCGGGCACACCGACGGCACCGAGGCCCAGATCCGCCCCGCGATCGACGCGGGCGCGACCGTGGCCACGCACCTGTTCAACGGGATGCGCCCGCTGCACCACCGCGAGCCCGGCCCGATCGGCGCGCTGCTGGACGACGAGCGCGTGACCGTCGAGCTGATCTGCGACCTCGTGCACCTGCACCCCACGGCCGTGCGGCTGGCCGCGCGGCACGCGGGCACCGGCCGGACGGTGCTCATCACCGACGCCATCGCGGCGGCCGGGGTCGGCGACGGCGTGTACGACGTGGGCGGCCTGGAGGTCCGCGTGGTCGACGGCGTGCCCACGCTCGCGGGCGGCGGTTCGCTGGCGGGCAGCACGCTGACCATGGACGCGGCGTTCCGCAACGCCGTCACCTCGTGCGGGCTGAGCATCGTGGAGGCGTCCCAGGCCGCGTCCACCCGGCCCGCGGCGCTGCTCGGTCTGAGCGACCAGACCGGCGAGCTGCGCGCGGGCCTCGCGGCCGACCTGGTCGTGCTCGACGCCGAACTGCGACCCAGCGACGTGATGAGCAAGGGCGCGTGGGTCAAGGACTAGGCGCGGGTCTGGGCTAGCGTCGGAGCCATGCCCGACGACCAGGAGCGGCTGGTGGCCAACGCGCTGCGCGCACAGGCCACCAGCTCCGGGATGCACGCGGTGCAGCCCGTGCAGCCACCCCCACCGCCCCCGCCGACGCTGCCGGTCCGGTGGGTGCTGCTGCTCGCACTCCTCTTCGGACTGGCCGCGGGCACGGTCGCGGGCTTGATCACGGTGCGCTGAACCCGTGCCGGAAATGACCAAGTTCCAAAACCTGTACCGTGTTGTGGGTGACCATCGCGCTCACCACCTCCACGGTTGCCCTCGGCCCGCAGTGGCTCAACCCCGAGTACATCCTGAGCAGCTTCGGGGGGTTCGCGCTCTTCGCGGTCTGCTTCATCATCTTCGCGGAATGCGGCCTGCTGGTCGGCTTCTTCCTGCCGGGTGACTCGCTGCTGTTCACCGCCGGGCTGTTCGTCGCGACCGGCGCGCTGGACTACCCGCTGTGGCTGGTCTGCGTCCTGGTGACGGTGTGCGCCATGCTGGGCAACGTCGTCGGCTACTACATCGGCCACCGCGCCGGTCCCGCGCTGTTCAGCAAGCCGGACTCCAAGATCTTCAAGAAGGAGTACGTCGAGAAGACGGAGGGCTTCTTCGAGAAGTACGGCGCCCGCGCCATCGTGATGGCCCGCTTCGTGCCGATCGTCCGCACCTTCATCACCGCCATGGCCGGTGTCGGTCGGATGGACCCGAAGAAGTACTTCACGTACTCGGCCATCGGCGGCGTCGCGTGGGCCGCGGGCCTGACGGTCCTGGGCTACTTCCTGGGGCAGATCGAGTTCGTGCGCAAGAACATCGAGCTGATGCTGATCCTGATCGTCCTGGTGTCGGTCGTGCCGATCATCATCGAGTTCATCAAGGCCAGGCGCGAGAAGAAGAACCTCGTCCAGCAGGAGGCCGAGGACATCACCCAGGTGTTCCCGCCCGTGGGCGCTTCCGACGCCACCCAGGTCATCCCCCGCGGCGACTACCGCGACCGGTAGGTCCACCGCGCTGAACCGCTGACGCCGCAAGGGTTTTCCCTTGCGGCGTTTTCAGTGGGCGGTGTTGTCGGCAGCGGCTTCGTGCGCGGAGAACATCGAGCCGGGGTTGAAGAGGTTTTCCGGGTCGAGGGCTCGTTTGAGGTCGCGGTGGACGCGGAGGCCCACGGGGCCGATCTCGCGTTCGAGCCACTCGCGCTTGATCTTGCCGATGCCGTGTTCGCCGGTGACCGTGCCACCGAGGGACAGGCCGATGGACAGGATGTCGTCGAACGCCTTGCGGGCGCGGGCGAACTCGTCCTCGGACGTGGGGTCGTAGACGATCGTGGGGTGCATGTTGCCGTCGCCCGCGTGGCCGACGACGGCGACGCGGAGGCCCACGTCGGCGCTGACGCGTTCGCAGCCCGCGATCAGCTCGGCGATCCTGGTGCGGGGGACGCACACGTCGTCGGTGAGCCACGCGCCGTAGACCTCCAGCGCGGTGAGGACGGCGCGGCGGGCGGTGAGCAGGTCGCGGCCCTCGGAGACGTCCTCGGTGGCGTAGACGAGTTCCGCGCCCGCGTTCGTGCAGAGCTGTTCGATCACGGCGAGTTCGCGCATGCCGACCTCGACGCCCGCGTCGGACTGGCAGATCAGCAGCGCCGCGCAGCCGGGGCCCGCGCCGAGTTCGGTCTTCAGGTACAGCTCGACGGCCTCGATGGACGTGCGGTCCATGATCTCCATCAACGACGGCACCAGGCCCTCGCGCACCACGGCGCTGACCGCCGCGCCCGCGGCCTCCGTGCTGGTGAACGCCGCCACCAGCGTCACCGGCGCCTGCGGCAGCGGGCGGAGTGCCAGGGTGGCCTTGGTGATCACGCCGAGCGTGCCCTCGCTGCCGATGAACAGCTTGGTCAGGTCGTAGCCCGCCACGCCCTTCACGGTCCGGCGGCCGGTCTTCAGCAGCTCGCCGTCGGCGAGCACGACCTCCAGGCCCAGGACCGAGTCCGTCGTGACGCCGTACTTCACGCAGCACAGGCCGCCGGCGTTCGTGGACAGGTTGCCGCCGATCGTGCACCAGTCGTAGCTGGACGGGTCCGGCGGGTAGAACAGCCCGTTCTTCTCCACGGCTCCGCGCAGGTCGAGGTTGATCACGCCCGGTTCGACGACGGCCAGCCGGTTGTCCGCGTCGATCTCCAGGATCGCGTTCATCTTCGTGGTCACGAGCACCACGCACCCGTCGACCGCGTTGGCCGCTCCGGACAGCCCGCTGCCCGCGCCGCGCGGCACGATCGGCACCTTCGCGGCGGCGCACGCGCGCACGACCGCCTGGACCTCTTCGGTGGTCGTCGGCAGGACCACGGCGAGCGGGGTGCCGAACGGGGCCAGCGGCATCATGTCGCGCTGGTAGGCGGCGGTGACGTCGGTGTCGGTCAGGACGGCGTTCGGACCCAACGCCGCGCGGAGTTCTTCGACCAGGGCCATGCTTGGCACGCTAGTCGGGTCTTCGTCACACCGGAACCAGGGCGTTTGCGACATCCGGGCACACATGTCACCCGTTGGCGGCAAAACCGTGCGGCGGCATCCGGAGGATTGGCGCAGACTCGACGGATGGTCAACGCGGAGGCTGGGAACGCCCAGCTCACCCACCGGCAGATCCTGGCCGTGCTGAGCGGCTTGATGATCGGCATGTTCCTGGCGGCACTCGATCAGACGATCGTCGGCACGTCCATCCGGACGATCGCCGACGACCTCCAGGGCCTCAGCCTCCAGGCGTGGGCCACGACGGCGTACCTGATCACGTCGACCATCTCGACGCCGATCTACGGGAAGCTGTCGGACATCTACGGCAGGCGGCCGTTCTACCTCGCCGCGATCTCGATCTTCGTGGTCGGGTCGCTGCTCTGCACGTTCTCCACCTCGATGTACGAGCTGGCGGCGTTCCGCGCGCTCCAGGGCCTCGGCGCGGGTGGCCTGATGTCGCTGGCGTTCACGATCATCGCCGACATGATGCCGCCGCGCGAGCGGGCCAAGTACCAGGGCTACTTCCTGGCGGTGTTCGGCACGTCGAGCGTCCTCGGCCCGGTCATCGGCGGCTTCCTCGCCGGTCAGGACACCATCCTCGGCGTCACGGGCTGGCGCTGGGTGTTCCTGGTGAACGTGCCGATCGGCATCATCGCGCTGGCCGTGGTGTTCCGCGTGCTGCGGCTCCCGCACGAGGCGCACGACCACCGGATCGACTACTGGGGCGCGGTGTTCCTGACCGTGGGCATCGTGCCGCTGCTGATCGTCGCCGAGCAGGGCCGCGAGTGGGGTTGGGGCTCGATCGGGTCGATCAGCTGCTACCTGATCGGCGTGGTCGGCGTGGTGCTGTTCGTGTGGATCGAGTCGAGGATGGGCGACGAGGCCCTGATCCCGCTCAAGCTGTTCAGCGCCCCGACCTTCGCGATGATCATCATCGCCGGGTTCATCGTCGGCATCGGCATGTTCGGCGGCATCTCGATGATCCCGCAGTACCTCCAGATCGTGAAGGGCCACACGCCCACCGAGGCGGGGTTGCTGATGATCCCGATGACGCTGGGCATCATGGTCGGCTCGATCGTGTCGGGCCAGATCACGTCGAGGACGGGCCGCTACAAGATCTTCCCGATCATCGGCACCGCGCTGATGGTGCTCGCGATGTTCCTGTTCACGATGGTCGACGTCGACTCGTCGATCTGGCAGCCGACCATCTTCATGACGATCTTCGGCTTCGGCCTCGGCAACTGCATGCAGACCCTCACGATCGCCGCCCAGAACGCCGTCCCGATGCGCGACCTGGGCGTGGCGACCGCGTCGGCCACGTTCTTCCGGCAGATGGGCGGCACGGTCGGCGTCGCGGTGTTCCTGTCGGTGCTGTTCAGCACGGTGCCGGACAACATCAAGGACGCCTTCACCAGGATCGTGCCCACCCCGGAGTTCCAGGCGGCGCTGAAGGACCCGGCGGTGTTGAACAACCCGGTCAACAAGCCGGTGCTGGACGCCCTCAAGGGCGGCGGCAACGGCGGCGTCCTCCAGGACTCGTCGTTCCTCCAGACGGTCGACCCGAGGCTGGCCAGGCCGTTCCTGGAGGGCTTCGCGTCCTCCATCGACGCGGTGTTCCTGACCGGCGCGTTCGTGATGATCGTGGCCTTCGTGACCACCCTGTTCATCAAGGAGATCCCGCTCAGGACCACCACGAAGGACCCGGTGGACTCAGTCCCGCACGTGTGACAGGAACTCGCGGAAGCGCTCAGCGGAGAAGGTGAGGGTCGGTTCGGGATTCTTGGAGTCCCGAACCCCCACCTGCTCGGTGAAGGCCACCTCGACGCAGTTGCCGTTGTCATTGGCACCGCTGTAGGTGCTCTTGCGCCACACGGCGGTCCTCCTACAGCTCATCCAAGATCCGCCTGATCAGCGCCTTCGAACGCCGGGGATCGAGCGCCGAAGACCTCAGGCTCTGGACGACGAGCCTACACCGGTCGACATCCGCATTCCGCTTCACAAAGGTCGAGGCGGAGATGTTCTCGAAGTAGGCCACATCGGGCTCGCCAGGATCCGCGAACTGGAGCACGCAAAAGGGGCCCAGCAGCCCGACGTGCGCGCCGAGCCCGGTGGGCAGGACGTGGATGGTGACCGAATCCAGATCGGCCATTTCGAGCAGGTAGCCCAGTTGGCCGCGCATGACCTCCAGCCCGCCGACAAGGCGGCGCAAAGCGCCCTCGTCGATGATCGCCACCAATTCCAAGGTGTCGCCCGGGCTGCTCAATCGCCGCTGCCGGATCTGCCTGATTGACACCTGGTCCCGGAATTGCCGCTCAGTTCTCGGCGCGATCCAGGTGCGGAACACCGCGGTCATGTAGTCCTCGGTTTGCAGCAGCCCCGGCAGGTAGGCCAGCGAGAAGTCCCAGACCACCGAGGCGGCGGTCTCCATGGCCGGGTAGGACCTGTTGGTCAGGCCGAAGCTGGTCCACCAGCCCTTGCGGTTGGCCTCCCTGACCAGGGCCAGGATCGGTTCCCACTCTTGCGCTCCGACCCCGTAGAGGTCCAGCATGCTTTTGACCGTGTGTACACCTACTCCCGTTGTTCCCCTCTCGATCCGGTTCAGCGTGGTGTCCGACATCTCCAGCCGCTCGTAAGCCTCTTCGAACGTCAGGCGAGCAGCCGTCCGCAATACCCGCAGCCTCCGCCCGAGGCTGCGGCGCTGATAAGCCGGACTGTCGTCGGCACCCACTCCGACAGCATCCCAGGTGACACCGACAATGTGACGTCGTCACTTCGTCCCCGCCATCCGGATCCTTCGGGCAATGACCCAGGACGACTACCTGCACGTGATCGAGTACGCCCGGCGGAATGAACCCGTGAAGTACACGGAAGTGGTGTCCGATCACGGGTGGTACATCAACTCCGGACCCGACTGGCGAATTCTGTACACGGCCGGGTGTGCGCAGGAATTCCTGGAGCGCAAAGGGGCGGCTCCTGGTGAGTGGCTGGTCGTCGTGCGGCGAATCGGTGCGCCACCGGACGGTGACCCTGTGTGTGCGATCCGTTACGACGCAAAGGTTTCCGCTACCGGTTGAGTCAAGGTCGCCCTGCGGACACCGCCCCTCGACGTAGGCTGAATGGCGTGGTTCCGTCCGGTTCGACCATCACGCTCGCGTTCGGTCCGCTCGACACCGCTGGTCCGGTGGCGGTGTGGCTGATCACGCTGGGCTTCCTGTTCGCCGAGTGCGCGTTCATCTTCGGGCTGTTCCTGCCCGGTGACTCGCTGCTGTTCGCCGCGGGCGTCATCATCGCGCAGCAGAGCGGCGCGTGGAACGCGTGGGCGCTGTCCGGGGCGGCGATGGTCGTCGCGCTGGTCGGCAACCTGGTGGGCTACTACATCGGGCGGACCACGGGTACGCACCTGCTGGCCCGCAAGGGCGGCCGGATACTCAACCGGGCGAACCTGGAGAAGGCGCGGGAGTTCCTCGACCGGCGCGGGTTCTGGGCGATCGTGCTGGCCCGCTGGATCCCGTGGGTGCGGACGCTCGCGCCGATGGTCGCGGGCGCGGCCCGGATGGACACCAAGCGGTTCCTGCTGGCGACGACGATCGGCGCGCTCGCGTGGGTGCCGACGCTCGTGCTCGCCGGGTACTACGGCGCGGGCCTGCTGACGTCGTTGCCGTGGCTGGAGACGGCGGCCGTCGTGGTCAGCATCGCGTTCTTCGTGCTCGGCACGGCCTACGGCCTGTGGCGCTACCGGCAGGAGATGCAGAAGCCGATCGACGAGGAAGCCGAGGCGGACTTCACGTCACGTCGGTGATCAGCAGGTCGGCCCCGGCCTTGGACGAGTTCACCATCAGCGCGTTGACGTGGTCGGTGCCGTGCAGCACCCGCTCCTCGGCCTCCGCGAGCGTGCGGCCGAACCTCAGGTGGCGGTCTATCAACCGCTGCACCCTCAGGTCGTCGTCGATGAACAGGAACCACGCCTCGTCCAGGACGATCCGGACGCGCTTCCACTTGTCGTAGTTCAGCAGCAGGTAGTTGCCCTCGGTCACGATGAGCGGCACGTCCGGGCTGATCGGCACCGCGCAGGCGATGGGCTCCTCGATCTCGCGGCGGAACTCGGGCGCGTAGATCGTGTCCGGACCGGCGGCCTTCAACCGGGCGAGCAGGTCCACGTAGCCGGCGACGTCGAACGTGTCCGGGGCGCCCTTGCGCTCGCTGATGCGCAGCCGCAGCAGCTCGCGCTGGGCGAGGTGGAAGCCGTCCATCTCCACGAGGGCCGCGTCGGCGCCCAGCGCGTCGACGAGCCTGCGCGCGAGCGTGGACTTGCCCGAGCCAGGTGCGCCGCCGATGCCGAGCAGCCTGCGCTCACCGGTGTCCACGAGCCCACGAGCGCGGTCGAGCAGCTCGTCGAACTTCACCTGCTGTCCTGCCACCTTGCCAACTCCTCAAGCCAATCCTGCGCGGTGTTGCGCACCCTGACCGCCGCGACCGCGTTCGCCCACCCGACCGCGTCGGCGATCGGGTCGTGCCGGGCGAGCGCGACGGTTAGGGCACCGTGCCACACGTCCCCCGCGCCGTTGGTGTCGCGCACCTCGACCGCCGGTACCGGCCGCTCGTGGAACTCCCCGTCACACGACCACGTGACTGGGTTCGCACCGTTCGTCCGGATCACCAGCGGCACCCCGCGGGCGTGCAGCTCGTCCTCGGTCGGCCCGAAAGCCGACGAGCACGCGGCGACGTCCACCAGCGGCAGCAGGTCTTCAAGCACAGGTTTCCAGCTACCGGCGTCGAGCACCACCGGCAAACCGGCATCTTTCGCGACAATCGCCGCAGCTAGGGCCAACTGGCCGAGGTGCCCGTCGAGCAAAAGCACGTCCGCCTGGAATACAAACGGCGTTACGGCGTCCACAGTGGCCTGGAGGTCGACTTCGGCGGCGTTGCGGGAGATCACCGTGCGCTCGCCGTCGCGCTCGCGGACGGCCACCATGCTGAGCGAGATCCGGGAGTCGGGCGCGAAGTCGTGGAACTCGACACCGCGCTCGGCGAGGCCCGCGGCGGCGAACGAGCCGAACGCGTCGCCGCCGACGGCGGTCAGCAGGACGGCCCGGTGGCCGAGCGCGGCCACGGTCGCGGCGGCGTTGGCGGCGGGCCCTCCCGTGGCCAGATGAACACCCAGCGACTGCACCTTGTCACCCGGAGTGGGGAATTCAGCCACCTGCTGGATGACGTCCACCGTCGTCAGGCCGACACACAAGACCGCAACCAGTGCGAACACCTCCTAGCAGGTAGGGTGCGGTCGCAAGCGATTGCGCACAAGGTTCGTCGCCCAGCGGAACGGGGCTAGTCCACATGATCACCATGCGGGAGGTCGCGACCCTCGCCGGGGTCTCCATCACCACGGTCTCACACGTCATCAACGAGACCAGATCCGTCGCCCCGGACACCAGGGAACGGGTCCTCAAGGCGATCGAGGAGACCGGCTACACCGGCGACGCCATCGCGCGCTCCCTCGTGACGGGTGGCACGAAGTCGTTGGGGCTGGCCGTGTCGCTGGTGTCCCACCCGTACTTCGCGGAGCTGATCGCCGCGATCGAGAACGAGGCCACGACCGCGGGCTACTCGCTCGTCCTCATCGACACGCGCGACACCGCCGAGTCCGAGCAGGCCGCCGTG
The DNA here is from genome assembly GCF_042738955.1 of Umezawaea sp. NPDC059074. Taxonomy (NCBI): domain Bacteria; kingdom Bacillati; phylum Actinomycetota; class Actinomycetes; order Pseudonocardiales; family Pseudonocardiaceae; genus Umezawaea; species Umezawaea sp. NPDC059074. The sequence continues at coordinate 9,608 of NZ_JBHYHC010000102.1, read as the reverse complement.
CGGATGCTGCGCGGCCGCCGGGTGGACGGCCTGCTGCTGACGCCGTCGGCCGGCGCGGGCGGGGCGGTGCTGCCCGAGCTCCGCCGCCTCGGCATCCCGACCGTCCTCGTGGACCGGTTGACGATGAGCCAGGACATGGACCAGGTCGGACCGGAGAACGTCCAGTCCACGTCGCAGCTCGCGCGGCACCTGGCCGAGCTGGGGCACCGGCGGATCGGGATGGTCACCGGGCAGATCGGTCTGGCGACGACCGACGAGCGCGTGCTCGGCTACCGGCTGGGGCTCGGCCGCTCCGGTCTCCAGTGGGACGAGGAGCTGGTCTCGTCCGACGGCACGCTCGGGCCGCTGCTGGACCTCGAGTCCCCGCCGACGGCGGTCGTCGCGGGCGACCACATGGTCCTGAGAGACGTGTTGCACGAGGTCAGGGCCCGTGGGCTCAAGATCGGCCAGGACCTGGCGATCGTGTCGTACGACGAGGTCGAGTGGTCCGAACTGGTCGACCCGCCGCTCACGACGATGGCCCAGCCGATCGAGGAGATCGGCCGCACGGCCGTCCGGCTGCTGCTCGCGCGGATCACCGACCCGGACCGGCAGCCGGAAACAATCCGGCTCGCACCCACGTTCAAGCACCGACAGTCCTGCGGCTGTCACTGAGCGCAATATGATTTACATCAACCCCTATTCGCCCGGGTGTTCTCGGAGCGCGTCCGTTTCGTACCTATCGTCGGACGCATGCTCACAAGGACACCGATAACCCGGCAATCGGGGGAGCTTCCGAGCACAACACCGGACGTTCCCGTTCGACGCGGACGAACGCTGCGGCTTTCTCCGCCCCGACAGTTCATGCGCGATCTCCTGCACCATTCGCGCAAGGTTCCCAGCGTGCCGATGCAGCGGCGAATGCGACTGGGCGACGTGGTCGCCGCCCGCGCCGCCGCGGAGCACCGGATCAGCTGGTGCGCGATCTTCATCAAGTCCTACGCCGTGGTGTGCGACCGGCACCCGGAGCTGCGGCGGGCGTACTTCTCGTTCCCGAGGGCGCACCTCTACGAGCACCCGGAGACGGCCGCGTCGTTCAGCGTCGAGCGCAGCTACGAGGGCGAGGACGCGGTGTTCTTCACCCGCATCCCGCGCCCGGAGACGCTGTCGCTGCGCGAGATCGACGCCATCGTGCACCGGTACAAGACCGCCCCGCTGGAGAGTTTGCGCAGCTACCGGCGCATCCTGAAGCTCAGCTCGAAGCCGTTCGTGGTCCGCAGGCTGGTGTGGTGGCTGGCCGTGCAGGCCCGCGGTCCGCTGCGCGCGTACTTCCTCGGCACGTTCGCCGCGAGCACCACGGCGTCGCAGGGCGGGGCCAGCCTGCACCAGCTCTCGCCGTTGACCACGACGTTGAACTACGGCCAGTTCGAGGACGACGGAACGCTCGACGTGCGGCTCACCTACGACCACCGGGTGCTCGACGGGTCCACGGTCGCGAGGGCGCTGGTCGAACTGGAGTCGGTGCTCCGCGGCCAAGTCGTCGACGAACTGGCGACATCATGACAACTGTCGAAAACCGCGTTTCGGTAGACCTCTCGTCCGAGGCATTCTGGGCCTTGTCGCCCGAAGGTCGGGATTTGCGATTCGCCGAATTGAGACGGAATCATCCGGTGTCGTGGCAGGAAGCCATTGAAAACCCTGTTATCCCGTCGGTGAAGACCCAGGGTTATTGGGCGATCGTGAATCATGACGACGTTTCGGAGGTCAGCCGCAATCCTCGTACCTTCTCGTCCTCCGCCTACTTCGGCGGCGTCACGCTGGAGATGCTGCCGCCCGCGCTGGCCGAGGCCACCCAGTCGATCATCGCCATGGACGGCGCCAAGCACTCCCGCCTGCGCAAGCTGATCGTCACCACCTTCACCCCGCGCCAGATGGCCCGCATGGACGCCGCCATCCAGCGCGCCGCCCACGACGTGGTCGCGTCCGTGGCGCACCTCGGCGAGGTCGACTTCGTGTCCGCCATCGCCGAGCGGCTGCCGATCTGGACCATCTGCGAGATCCTCGGGCTGCCCGAGGACGAACGGGACCGCGCGCTGGTGCACGCCAACGCCATGATCGGCTGCAAGGACCCGGAGTTCGGCGGCTGCGACCCCGCACAGGCCCTCCGCGACGGCGTGGTGGCGTTCACGGCCATGTCGCTCGACCTGATCGACGAGAAGCGCGAGCACCCCACCGACGACCTGATGAGCGCCCTCATCGAGGCCGAGGTCGACGGCGAGAAGCTCACCGACGACGAGATCCGCGCGTTCTTCATCCTGCTGTTCATCGCGGGCAACGAGACCACCCGGCACGCCATCAGCCACGGCGTGCACGCCCTCGACCGCTTCCCCGACCAGCGCGCCCTGCTGCTGGACGACTTCGGCGCGCACCTGCCGGGCGCGATCGAGGAGATCCTGCGCTGGTCCACGCCGATCATGACCTTCCGCCGCACCGCCGTGGAGCGCACCGAACTGGGTGGGCAGACCATCGAGGCCGGGGAGCACGTCGTGCTCTTCTTCTCGTCGGCCAACCGCGATGACCGGGTCTTCCCCGACCCGTGGACCTTCGACATCACCCGCACGCCGAACCGGCACATCTCGTTCGGCGGCGGCGGGCCGCACTTCTGCCTCGGCGCGCACCTCGCGCGGATCGAGCTGAGGCACCTGCTGACCGAGATCTACCGGCAGCTGCCGGACCTGCGGATCGGCGAGCCCCGGTACGTGGCGGGCAACTTCATCAACGCGATCGGCCGGATGCCCGCGTACTTCACCGCGAGGGCGTCGTGACCGGCAAGCACGTCGTCACGGGGGCGACCGGGCTGGTCGGGGCGGCGCTGGTGCTGGAACTGCTGGCGCGCACCGACGACGAGGTCGTGTGCCTGGTCCGGCCCGGTCGCAAGACCGGGCCGGACGAGAAGCTGCGCACGGCGCTGGCGAAGGCCGCCCACGAGTACGGCGCGTTCGGGCTGGAGATCGACAAGCGCTGCACCGTCGTCGCGGCGGACCTCGGCAAACCGCGCCTCGGCGTGGAGGACCTCCACGGCGTGACGGAGTTCTGGCACAGCGCGGCCGACCTCCGGTACGAGGACCGGCACTGGGAGGCGTTGCGGGACACCAACGTCGAGGGCACCCGGCACGCGCTGGACCTGGCCGCCGCGGCGGGCGTGACGACGTTCAACCACATCAGCACCGCGTACGTGGCGGGCCGGACGGACGGCGAGATCGCCGAGGTCCGGATGGACGGCGTGGCGACGAACAACCGCTACGAGGACAGCAAGATCGGGGGCGAGCGCCTGGTCGCGGAGGCGACGGCGTTCGCCACCCGGACGTTCCGGCCGAGCGTGGTGATCGGCCACAGCCGGACGTACGCGCTGTGCGGCGGGCAGTCCGGGCTGTACGGGATCCAGCGGCGGCTCTCGCAGTTCCGCCGCGCGCTGGGGGCGCTGGGCTCGGCCGAGGACCTGGCTACGCCGATGCGCGTGCGGGTGGAGGAGCCCGCGCGGGTCAACCTGGTGCCGGTCGACCTGGTCGTGGCGGACGCGGTGAGCGTCAGCCAGTCCTCGTCGACGGCCGCCGTGTTCCACCTGACCCACCCGGACCCGATGCGGGTCGGGCCGGGGCTGGCGCTGATGTTCGAGAAGGCCGGCCTGGCCCGGCCGGTGCACACCGACGACGTCGACGGGTTCACCCAGCTCGAGCGGGAGTTCGACCGCAAGATCGAGTTCTACGGCTCGTACATGACCGGGCACAAGCGGTTCGACCAGGCGAACCTGGTCGACGCCATCGGTGAGCCCGCGCTGCGGTCGTGGCGGTTCGACCTCGTCGAACTGGCGAACTACCTCGACTGGTACAGCGCGGCGCAGGCCCGCTAGCGGCGGGTCGGCGTGAAGTCGTGGCGCTCCAGCGACGCCGCGGCCTCCAGCGCCATCCACCCGCCGAGCTGGACGGACAGGTCGCTCTCCGGCGTACGCCGCCGCGCCGGGGCGACCGCGGGCGTCGTCCACTCCGGACCGAACAGCGGGCCGCTCACCGCGACGGTCCTGTTGTTCCACACCGCTTCCGCCGACGAGAACACGAGGTCCGCGGCGATCTCCGCCACGGCCCCGCGGCTCGGGTCGAGCTTCGGCAGCGCGACGGCCGCCTGCGCGAGGTAGCGCAGCAGGATGCCGCCGAACAGGCCGCCGTCACCGCCGCCGTGGCCGCGCAGCACGCCGTCGACCGCCAACTCCTTGTCGACCGCGCGCACCAGCCGTTCGACCCGGTCCAGCGAGACCTGCGCGGGCGCGTCCAGCGCCACCTCCAGGTTCGCGCCGAGCAGAACCCCTTGGCAGTAGGTGTAGACGTTCTTCTCGAACTCGCGGATCTCGCCGTTCGGGTGGACGTGCAGGCCGTCCCACGCCAGCCCGGAATCGGGGTCGACGAGCGTCGCCTCCATCCAGTCCACAATGGACTTGGCGCGGACGAGGTCGGCCCGGTCGCCACCCGCCCGTGCCAGTCGGGCGAAGAAGATCGCCGTCGGCCCGTTGGCGGGGACGTTCTTGAAGTCGTCGTTGCGCTTCCACCAGATGCCACCGCCACCGTGGTCGGTCCACCCGTCGCGCAACCGGGCCGCGATGGCCGACACCGCCGACGGCCGCTCCACGTCGACGTGCTCGGCCGCGCGCAGCAGCGCGAGGCCGAGCCACGCCACGTCGTCGTAGAAGTCGTTCGTCCAGCCGACCAGGTTGCGCACCCGCACCCCGCGCACCAGCCGTTGCACGACCTTGCGCCGGGCCTCGTTCGGCGACCGCAGCTGGGCGTCGACCACGCAGTCCAGCAGGTGCGCCTGCCACCAGTAGTTGAACCGGAGGTGCAGGTGCCCGCGCCAGTCCATCGGCCACGCGGCGACGCCCAGCAGCGTCCCCGGCACGCCCCAGACCCGCCGCAGGTGCCGCGACTGGACGGCCCGTTCGGCTACTCCCGCGCGCGCCGCCAACAGCTTCGGGGTGGACCTCTCGACCGTCACGACGCCATCGTGACCCGTGACCGGCCCGGACGCGCGCTGGAACACGCCGAATCAGGTCACGGGGCGATCCGGCGCTGGTCCAGGTCCCAGTGGTAGAGCGCCATGGCCACTGACGTCGTCAGGTTGTAACTCGACACCAGCGGCCGCATCGGCAGCGACACCAGGTGGTCCGCGCGCTTCCGCATCGCCTCGGACAGCCCGTGCCGCTCCGAGCCGAACGCGAGGACGGCGTTCGACGGGATCCGGACGTCCGCGATGTCGTCGCCGTCCGCGTCCAGCGCGAAGACCGGGCCCTGGACGCCCTCCAGGTCGTCGAGCTTCCCGACCGGCACGGCGAAGTGCAGGCCCGCGCTGCCGCGCAGGACGTTCGGGTGCCACGGGTCGACGTCGCCGATCGACAGCACGCCCCCCGCTCCCAGCCCGGCGGCGACCCGGATGACCGCGCCGAAGTTGCCGAGGTTGCGCGGGTTGTCCAGCAGCACCAACGGAGTCGCGCGATCCGCGATGAGGCCAGCCACGTCCACGGCGGGCCGCGGGGCGAACCCGGCCACCCCGGTCGGATGGGTGCGGCCGACGAGCTTCGCGAACTCGGCCGACGTCACCTCCCGCACGCCCTGGAAGCGGTCGAGCAGGTCGTGGGCGTGCGAGGACGCCAAGTCGAGCAGCGCGGCGGTGCTCACCGCGAGCAGCGGTTCCACGGGCGCGCCGAAGCGCAGCGCGTGCTTGACCGCGTGGAAGCCCTCCAGCAGAACCTCAGTGGACTCCGACGTGCCGCGAATCGGCGTGGCGCTCACCGCGCCACCTCAGGTAGTAGCCGGTCCACGACCCCAGCACGACGACGCCCACCAGCAGCTGCACCACGGGTGCGGCCGACTGCGGGTAGAGCACGCCGTCGATGTAGTGGTCGATGAACCCGTCCACCAGTTCCGGCTGCCCCGCACGGGCCCGGAAGAAGTTCTCCCCGGCCGTGAGCGGGCAGTTGAGCGGGAACGCCACGACCAGGATTCCCCAGGTCGCCATCGCCAGGTGCGGGTAGATCAACCCGCGCCAGTGCCAAGCCAGAAAGCCGCCCGTGATGAGGAACACCAGGACGGCGAAGTGCACGACCATGATCAACTCTGCCAGCGCTTGAGAGACCACGTCCACCTCCCCGTTCCAATGTAGAACGGGGGTTCCACCCAGCGCGCGCGATAAACGCGCGGTTCACCCGCGCGGGAGCGTCAACCACGGAACGCGACCACCCAGATCGAGCAACAGGTCCGCCAGATGTCCCAGCGGCGCTTGGACCAGAGGCCCCGGCACGACGGCGGCGAGCGCGGACTCGTCGAACGCGATCGCCACCCCCGCCGCGCGCGGGTCGTGCAGGATCGCCTGCGCCAGGCCGGAGCCGAGCAGGGCGGGGGCGAACGCCGGGTTCTGCCTGCGCACCTCGTAGCGCTGGTCGAACACCGGGTCGCCGGTGAGCGTGAACTGCTCGAAGAGCCCCCACACGCTGTCCTCGCGCGGGCTGATCAGCACCCACGGGCCGGGCATCGGCCGGGGGACGACGACCGCGGAGTACGTGCGGAACTCGTGCGTCACCACGTTGTCCGTGCGGAACACGACCTCGACGGCGAGCACGGGCACCCCGCGCCACTGGCCGACGAGCTGGAACTTCACCCGGCTGCGGTCGGCTTCCAGCATGCGGCCGACGTGCGGCACGCGTTCCTGGAAGCCCTGGTCCTCCGCCACGAACCGCCAGCCGAGGCTCGCCTCGACCGCGCGCATCCGCTGTTCCCACTCCGACACGAACTGGGGGTTGGTGAACGGGTTGCGCTTGCGCCGGGACAGCCCGACGGCGACCCCGGCCCCGAGGATGGCCAGGACCACGAGGAGGAGGACCAGCGCCGTCATCAGCCCAGACCGAGGTCGGCCAGGTCCAGGAGGTACCGGTAGGACAGCCCCTGGGCCTCGATGATCTCCTTCGCCCCGGTGCCGCGGTCCACGACGGTCGCGACGCCGACGACGGTCGCCCCGGCCTCGCGCAGCGCCTCGACGGCGGTCAGCGGGCTGTTGCCGGTCGTGGTCGTGTCCTCCACGGCGAGCACGCGCTGCCCGGTGACCTCGATGCCCTCGATCCGGCGCTGCATGCCGTGCTTCTTGGCCTCCTTGCGGACGACGAACGCGTCCAGCACGTCACCGGCGGCCGCCGCGGCGTGCATCATCGCGGTCGCCACCGGGTCCGCGCCGAGCGTGAGCCCACCCGCGGCCACGTAGTCCCAGTCGGAGGTGAGCTGCCGCAGCAGCTTCCCGATCAGCGGGGCGGCCGCGTGGTGCAGCGTCGCCCGCCGCAGGTCGATGTAGTAGTCCGCCTCACGCCCCGAGGACAGGGTCACCTTGCCGTGCACGACGGCCAACTCACTCACCAACCGGGCCAGCTCTGCTTTGGCACCGGCGTCAAGGACCACTTCGGTTCGCACAGGTCGACACCTTTGCACACGGGACGGGAGCGGCGCGATCAGGTCCGGCCTCGACCACCGGCGAACCGCGAGGCGGCCTTGCGCAGCAACGCCCTGGGGATCAGCTTGCTCACGGACACGATCGCCTTGTACTGCGCGCCGGGGATCGACAGCGCCTTGCCCGCCCGCAGGTCCGCGAGGCAGTCGTGCACCAGCCGATCCGCGTCCAGCCACAGGAAGTCCGGCGTGGACGACATGTCGATCGACGCGCGCTCGTGGAACTCGGTGCGGACGAACCCCGGCGCCAGCGCCATGACCCGCACCGGCGTGCCGGTCGCCTCAAGCGACATCGAGATGCCCTCGGAGAACAACGTCACGTACGACTTCTCGGCACTGTAGGTCGACCCACGCCCCGGCAGGAAACTCGCCACGCTGGACACGTTCACCACCGCACCACGACCGCGTTCGACCATGCCGGGCAGCACCGCCCTGGTGAGCCGCAGGACACTCGTCACGTTCACGTCGAGTTGCGCCTGCAAGCGTTCGACGTCCATGGTCAGGAACTCACCGGAACTCGCGAACCCGGCGTTGTTGACCAGCAGATCGACCGGCGTGGCCGGATCAGCGAGCCGCCGCTCGACCACGGCCCGTTCACCAGCGTCGGAGAGATCAGCGGCCAACACCTCGACCGCGACCCCGTGCCGACCACTCAACTGCTTGGCCAACTCGTCGAGCCGGGACGTAGTACGGGCGACCAGCACGAGGTCGTGACCTTCGGCGGCAAGACGGCGGGCGAACGCGGCTCCGATACCGGCGGTGGCCCCGGTCACCATGGCGGTAGGCATGGCCCCGACGCTAGCGGGTCCTACCGACAAGTAGCGAACAGTCAGCTAGCGGGCTTGCGCCCGAACGACGGCCGGTAGACCTCGCCACCGCTCTCGTCGTCCTGCTCGGCGTCGAACGGATCGACGACATCGGCCAGCTCACCCACGTCACGCAACAACCGCTCCAGCCGGGCCGGGCTGGAGTTCGGCGGCGCGGCCGCCATCACCCAGTCACCCTCGAACCAGACCACGGTCACGTCAGCACCGATCTCCTCGGCGGCGTCGACCAGGTCAGGCGTGATCAGCTTGCGCGCCGCAGCCAACTCGGTGACAAACGCGTACCGCGACCCAACAGGCCCCAACAGGTCCGGCATCTGGTCCCGCTGGAACGGCACGCTCGGCAGCCACAACTCGATGACCACGGACAACGGCCGCCGGCACCGAACACCGACCAGGACCGAGTTGACCTTGCCGTTCGTCTCGTGGTCCAACACGTAGACCTGCCGACGCCCATCAGCGGTGAACGTGGACCCGGCGACAACGTCCCGAGCGATCCCCGTGCCGTAGTAGGCGATGGCCCCGCTCTCCCACCGCGTGGGCAGCACGTGGTCGGTCTCCTCGAACTGCCATCCACGCAACGCGGCCCACCTGCGCCGTTCCCGGTTGCGCGCGGTGCGCTGCGCCCGGTCGGTCGCGAGCAGCGCAAAGCCGGCAACTCCCGCCACCGCGCAGACGGTGAACCAGACCCAGGCAGGTATTCCCACAGCACGAGGGTAGCGGTCCCGGTGGGCATTACGAAGATCACCAGCGCCATGGTTCGCACGAACAGATCAACCCGTTACCTCGCACGGGGGTGTCCCCCCGGTTTGACCCTGCCCCCACCACCCACCTGTGCCCAGGTCAGACAGCCCAGGGAGATCACCACACAGCTTTCTCCCGGTAGCCACAGCCACAACGTGATCAGCCGACAGCCACCGCCACCCACGACACAGGCCGAGCCACCAGGCCCCCGGCCCAAACCAAGCCCCGTAACCAACCCGCCCCAACCGCTACCCGCACCGATCGGAACTGCTCCCTCTCCCTCTTCCGGCCCCCGGCCGGCACCCGCACCGTTCGGAACTGGACTTAAAATCTTCCGGCCCCCGGCCGGCACTCGCACCGAGACCAAACCGCACCGCGCCGGCAGGTTCTTTTAACCCCCACCCCGGCCGGCCCCCGATTGTTTTTGCGCCCCCACCCCTTTTCGCTTTGTCAAGGCGTCTTTCCAGCCTTGACAAAGCGAAAAGGGGTGGGATAATTGGCGCAATCGGGGTTCGCCAAACCA
>NZ_JBHYHC010000101.1:0-33317 GCF_042738955.1 Umezawaea sp. NPDC059074 | reverse complement strand
CAGCTCGACGACATGCGGCCGGGCGTGCACGAGCACCTGGAGTTCGGCGAGGGCGAGCTGGACCTGCCCGGCACGCTCGCCGCGCTGACCGCCGTCGGCTACGTCGGCGTCGCCGCCGTGGAACTGCCCCGGCACAGCCACGCCGCCCCGGACGTGGCGCGGCGGGCGATGGAGGCGCTGACCGCCGCCATGCCCGTCGAACCGGCGGGTCCCCGGCACCCGTGGCTCGCCGACGCCCAGCGCGCCGTGCGCCGCGACCCCGCCGTGGTGGACCGGCTGTTCCCGGCCGTGGGCCGTCGGGTCGGACGTGGTCTCGCCCGGCCCGACGATCCGCGGGGCCTGGTGCACGGCAGCGTGGACGACACGGCCCGCGCCGAACTCCTCGGCGCTCTCGCCACCGTCCTGGACGCCACCACGCTGTCCGCCCGCCTGCTCGCGCTCTACCGGCACGGCGACGACGCCGAGAAGCGCGGCGTGCTGCGCGGCCTCTCGCTGGTCGGCGGCCGGGCGGTGCCCGCGGGTCTGGAGATCGTCCGGGACGCCCTGCGCACCAACGACGTCCGGCTCGTGGCCGCCGCGCTCGGCCCGTTCGCGGCCGAGCACCTGGACGACCACGGCTGGCGGCACGGCGTCCTCAAGTGCCTGTTCACCGGCGTGCCGCTGGAGGCGGTGGCCGGGCTGGACCGGCGGGTCGACGACGAGCTGCTGCGCATGGTCGCCGACTACGCCGCCGAACGTTCCGCCGCGGGCCGCGACGTGCCCGCCGACGCCGCACGACTGCTCGGAAAGGGTGAGTGAGATGCGCGTCTTCGACCCGCACGTGCACATGACGTCCCGCACGACCGACGACTACGAGGCCATGCACGCGGTCGGGGTCCGCGCCCTGGTCGAACCGGCGTTCTGGCTGGGCCAGCCGCGCACGTCGGTCGGCTCGTTCACCGACTACTTCGACGCGCTCATCGGGTGGGAGCGGTTCCGCGCCGCCCAGTTCGGCATCCGCCACCACTGCGCGATCGCGCTGAACCCCAAGGAGGCCAACGACCCCCGGTGCGCGAGCGTGCTGGACGTGCTGCCGCGCTACCTGGAGAAGGACGGCGTCGTCGCGGTCGGCGAGATCGGCTTCGACTCCATGACGCCCGAGGAGGACGACGCGTTCGCCCGCCAGCTCCAGCTCGCGATCGAGCACGACCTGCCCGCGCTGGTGCACACCCCGCACCGCGACAAGGCCGCCGGGACGCGCCGGACCCTCGACCTGGTCAAGGAGTCCGGCCTGCCGGTGGAGCGGGTCGCCGTGGACCACCTCAACGAGACGACCGTCCGCGCGGTCGCCGACTCCGGGGCGTGGATGGGCTTCTCCATCTACCCGGACACCAAGATGGACGAGGACCGGATGGTCGCGATCCTCAAGGAGTACGGGACCGCGCGGGTGCTGGTGAACTCGGCGGCGGACTGGGGCCGCTCGGACCCGTTGAAGACGCACAAGACCGGCTTGGCGATGCTGGCGGCGGGTTTCGACGAGGCCGATGTGGACACCGTGCTCTGGCGCAACCCCGTCGAGTTCTACGGCCAGAGCGGACGGCTGGTGCTCGACGACCTGCCCGAGGCCGCGGAGACGTTCCTCGGCAACTCCGTGCTGCGGGGTGAGCGGTGATGGACCTGTCCTACTGCACCAACGTGCACCCGGCCGAGGACCTGCGCGGCGTCCTCGCCCAGCTCGACCGCTACGCCCTGCCCGTGCGCCGCCTGCTCGGGACCGACCGGCTCGGCCTCGGCCTGTGGCTGTCCGCCGACGTCGCCCGCGGCCTCGCCGAGGACGTGACCTCGCGGCGGCGGCTGCGCGCCGAGCTCGACGCGCGCGGTCTGGAGGTCCGCACCCTCAACGCCTTCCCGTACGGCGGGTTCCACGAGGCCGTGGTGAAGCACTCGGTGTACCGGCCGCGCTGGACCGATCCGGAGCGGCTGCGCTACACCACCGACTGCGCCGCGATCCTCGCCGACCTGCTGCCCGACGACGCCGAGAGCGGCAGCATCTCCACGCTGCCGCTGGGCTGGCGCACCCCGTGGACCCCGTGGGACGACGCCGCCGCGTTCGCCGCGCTCGACGAGCTGACACGGGTGCTGCGCGCGCAGGCCGCGTGGACCGGCAGGCGGGTCGTGCTGGCCGTCGAACCCGAGCCCGGCTGCGTCCTGGACACCGTGCACGACGCCGTGATGGGGCTCGCGGGCCGCGTGGACCCCGACTTCGTCGGGATCTGCCTGGACACCTGCCACCTCGCGGTGTCCTTCGCCGACCCGGCCGCCGCCGTCGCCGAGATCCGCGGCGCGGGCCTGCGGGTGTTCAAGGTGCAGGCGTCGGCGGCGCTGGAGGTCACCGGCCCCGGCACGCCGGAGGGCCGCCGGGCGCTGGCCGCGTTCGCCGAACCCCGCTACCTGCATCAGGTCCGCGAGTACAACGCGGGATTGGTGTTCACCTCCGACGACCTGGTGCACGCCCACCACGAGCTGCCCGGCCGCAAACCGTGGCGCGTGCACTTCCACGTGCCGCTGCACGCCCGGCCCGCCGCGCCGCTGTCGGCCACCACCGACGTGCTGCGCGACGCCGTGCGGGCGCTGGCCGAGGACGGCCCGCTGCCGCACGTGGAGGTCGAGACGTACACGTGGAACGTCCTGCCCGGAGCCGTGGGGCAGGACGACACCGGCCTCGTGCGCGGCATCGCCGCCGAACTGCGCTGGGCGCGGGAGCACCTCGGGGTCCTGGAGACGGCCGGGGAAGGGGCGCGCTCGTGAAGCCGTTGGTGGTGATCGACGTCGTCGGGATGACCCCGGCGCTGCTGCCGCACATGCCGAACCTCGCGCGGCTGGGCTGGCAGGCCGAACTGGGCACGGTCCTGCCCGCCGTCACGTGCAGCGCCCAGGCCACGTTCCTCACCGGCCTCACCCCGGCGGAGCACGGGATCGTGGGCAACGGCTGGTACTTCCGCGACCTCGGCGAGGTGCACCTGTGGCGGCAGCACAACCGCTTGGTGGGCGGCGAGAAGCTGTGGGAGGCCGCGCGCCGCGTCCACCCCGGCTACACCGCCGCGAACGTGTGCTGGTGGTACGCGATGGGCGCGACCACCGACGTGACGATCACGCCCCGGCCGATCTACCACGCCGACGGCCGCAAGTCGCCCGACGCCTACGTCCGGCCGCCCGAGCTGCACGACCGGCTCGTGGCCGCGCTGGGGGAGTTCCCGCTGTTCCAGTACTGGGGGCCCACGGCGTCGATCGCGTCCAGCCGCTGGATCGTCGGCGCGGCCCGCAAGATCCTCGTCGAGCAGCGCCCGGACCTGCTCCTGGTGTACGTGCCGCACCTGGACTACGACCTCCAGCGGTTCGGCCCGAACTCGCCGCGGGCCGTGGCCGCCGCGAAGGCCGTGGACGCGGAGATCGCGCCGCTCCTGACCGACGCGCTCGGCGCGGGGGCGACCGTCGTCGCGCTGTCGGAGTACGGCATCACCGAGGCCCGCCGGGCCGTGGACGTGAACCGGGCGCTGCGGTCCGAGGGCCTGCTGGAGGTCTACGCGCAGGCGGGCATGGAGTACCTGGACCCGTGGACGTCGCGGGCGTTCGCCGTGGCGGACCACCAGATCGCGCACGTCTACGTCGACGACCCGGCCGACGTGGACCGGGTCCGGTCGATCGTCGCCGCGCTGCCCGGCGTGGACCGGGTGCTGGACCGTGGGGAACAGGCCGCCGAGGGCGTGGACCACGAGCGGTCCGGCGAACTCGTCGCCGTCGCCGAGCCGGACGCGTGGTTCACGTACTACTACTGGCTCGACGACGACCGCGCGCCGGACTTCGCGCGCGGCGTGGAGATCCACCGCAAACCCGGCTACGACCCGGCCGAGCTGTTCTTCGACCCGGCCGACCGGTGGGCGAAGGCCAAGGCGGGGCTGAACCTCGTGCGCAAGAAGGCGGGTCTGCGGTACGCGATGAAGGTCGTGCCGCTCGACCCGGCCCCGGTGCGGGGCAGCCACGGCCGCCTGCCGGACGACCCGGCCGACGGTCCGGTCCTGCTGTGCTCGGACACGACCGTCGAGCCGCGCGCGAGGATCGCGGCGACCGAGGTCAAGGACTTCCTGCTGGAACTGCAAGGACTGCGGACGCCCGCGGTGCACACGATAGGAGAACAAGGATGAGCCGTCCCGTCACCCTCTTCACGGGCCAGTGGGCCGACCTGCCGTTCGAGGAGGTCTGCCGTCTCGCCGCCGGGTGGGGCTACGACGGGCTGGAGATCGCGTGCTCCGGCGACCACTTCGAGGTCGACCGGGCACTGGCCGAGCCCGACTACGTCCCGGCCAAGCTGGCGCAGCTCGAGTCGCACGGGCTCAAGGTGTACGCGATCTCCAACCACCTCGTCGGCCAGGCCGTGTGCGACGACCCGATCGACGACCGGCACCGCAACATCCTGCCCGCCCGCATCTGGGGCGACGGAGAGCCCGAGGGCGTCCGCAAGCGCGCGGCCGCCGAGATCGCCGACACCGCCCGCGCGGCGGCGAAGCTGGGCGTGGACACCGTCGTCGGCTTCACCGGGTCGAAGATCTGGAAGTACGTGGCGATGTTCCCGCCGGTGTCGCAGGCCGTGATCGACGACGGCTACACCGACTTCGCGAACCGGTGGAACCCGATCCTGGACGTGTTCGACGAGGTGGGCGTGCGCTTCGCCCACGAGGTCCACCCGTCCGAGATCGCCTACGACTACTGGACGACCCGCAAGACCCTGGACGCGCTGGGCAACCGCCCGGCGTTCGGCCTCAACTGGGACCCGTCGCACTTCGTGTGGCAGGACCTCGACCCGGTCGGCTTCATCCTCGACTTCGCCGACCGGATCTACCACGTCGACTGCAAGGACACGAAGAAGCGGTTCGACGGCCGCAACGGGCGGCTGGGCTCGCACCTCGCGTGGGCCGATCCCCGGCGCGGCTGGGACTTCGTGTCCACCGGCCACGGCGACGTCCCGTGGGAGCAGTCGTTCCGCGCGCTCAACGCCATCGGCTACACCGGACCGATCTCGGTCGAGTGGGAGGACGCCGGGATGGACCGGCTGCGCGGCGCCGAGGAAGCCGTGAAGTTCATCAGGGGCCTCGTGTTCGACCCGCCCGCGGCGTCGTTCGACGCCGCTTTCTCCACCCGAGAAGAATCCTGAGAGGACAGCGTGCAATGACGCAAAGCCCGTCCAGAAGAGCAGTTCTCGGAGCACTGGGAGCTGCGGCGGCCGTCGCCGCGCTGCCCGGCGTCGCCGCCGCGGGCACCGGGCGGCACGGCCTCCGCGTGCCGCGCGAGTCGATCAGCATCCAGCTCTACACCCTGCGCGGGATCATGGGCGACAACCCGGCCCCGGTGCTGGAGTCGTTGGCGGACATCGGGTACCGCAAGGTCGAGCTGGCCGGGACCTACGGTCGCACGGCCGAGGAGTTCGCCAAGATCCTGCGCCGGTACCGGCTGTCGGCCACGTCCACGCACGTGGGCATCGACGGCGACCTGAACAAGGTGATCGCGGACGCGAAAGCCCTGCGCAACGACTACGTCGTCGTGCCGTACGTGAACCTCCCGACGATCGCCGAGTGGACGGCGTTCACCCAGCGCCTCGACGCGGCGTCCAAGGTGTTCCGCAAGGCCGGGCTGAAGCTGGGCTACCACAACCACGCGCACGAGTTCGCGCTCCTGGAGGGGAAGCGGCCCTACGACGTGATCACCCGCGGCACCTCGCGGCGGGACGTGCACCTGGAGGTCGACCTGTACTGGGCGGTGACCGCGGGCGTCGACCCGGTGACCGTGTTCCGGGACAACATCCCGCGCGTGCGCCAGTTCCACGTCAAGGACCGCAACCCGGACGGCAGCTTCGCCGACCTGGGCAAGGGCACGATCGACTTCGCCCGCATCTTCCGCGGCACCTGGAACTGCCACGTCGACGAGTACATCGTCGAGAACGACCAGCCGGTGGACGCCCTGGTCACCGCCGAGGTCGGCTACAAGTACCTGCGCGACATCAAGTTCTGACGCCTTCCCACCACGATCTTCGACCGTTCGCGCGCCTGGCTGCCGGGGCGCGCGAACGGTCCCGCCGCCATGCTCTTCCCCCTGCGTTCCAGGAGCTGCCATGCGCCTCCCCGCCCTGATAGCGCTGTGCGCGTTAGCGTGCGGTCTCGTCGTCGCCCCGACCGCCGCGGCCGCGGCCGTCCCACCCCAGGAACCCGGCGTGACGCTCCGGGTCTACGACATGCAGACGGAACTCAGCCGCCTGTGCACCTTGAAAACCGGCCAGACGCCCAACGTGGACAAGCTGCTGCCCACGATCAACTGGAGCGGGGACGAGTTCGGCGTCGCCGACTTCTTCCTGTCCCAGGTCATCGCGAACATCACCATCCCGACGGCGGGCACGTACGCGTTCCGCCTCACCAGTGACGACGGCTCGCGGCTGCGGATCGACGACACCCAGGTGATCAACCACGACGGCCTGCACGGCGCGACCTCGGCCGAGGGCTCGATCCAGCTCTCGACCGGCTACCACGCGCTGCGCATCGACCACTTCGACAACGCCGGCGGCCAGCAGATCACGCTGGAGTGGAAGGCTCCGGGCGCCAGCGCGTACACCCTGGTGCCGAACAGCGCGCTGAGCACGGACGCCGGGGTGGTGCGCGTGACGGCTCCCGGCCGCAAGGAGTGCGAGGCCAGCGGCGACTCCGCGGGCGACGGGCTCCCGTTGACCGGCGTCCACCCGAACTACACGCTGACCAACCTGCGCCCCAGCGGATTCGAACCGCAGGTCACGGGCATGGACTGGCTGCCGGACGGCAGGCTCGCCATCACGACGTGGGGCGGCTCGAACAACGTGCTGGGCGAGGTCTACCTGCTCAGCGGCGTCACCGGGAACACCGACCCGAGCAAGGTCACCCGGCAGCGGATCGCCTCCGGCCTCAAGGAGCCGATGGGCATCAAGTACGTCGACGGCAAGCTGTACGTGTCGCAGAAGACCGGGCTCACCGAGCTGAACGACACCAACGGCGACGGCGTCACCGACGACTACCGCACGATCGCGACCTGGCCGTTCGGCGGCAACTTCCACGAGTTCGCGTTCGGGATGCTCTACAAGGACGGGTACTTCTACCTGAACCTGTCGGTCGCGATCAACCAGGGCGGCGCGACGACCGACCCGCAGCCCGCGGCGAACCGCGGCACGTCGATCAAGGTGAACAAGGCGACCGGCGCGGTGTCCTACGTGGCCGGTGGGCTGCGGACGCCGCACGGCATCGGCTGGGGCCCGGAGGGGGAGGTCTTCGCCACGGACAACCAGGGCGGCTGGCTGCCCGCGTCCAAGCTCGTGCACATCAAGCAGGACCGCTTCTTCAACCACTACACCAACCCCGACGGCCCGTACGACAACCAGGCCATCACCAACCCGGTGCTCTGGTTGCCGCACAACGACATCTCGAACTCCCCGAGTAACCCGGTGCAGCTGACCACCGGCCCGTTCGCCGGCCAGGTCGTGTTCGGCGACGTGACCTACGGGGGGCTCCAGCGCGGGTTCCTGGAGAAGGTCAACGGCGAGTACCAGGGCGCGGTCTTCCGCCTCACCCAGGGCTTGGAGTCCGGCGTGAGCCGGATCAGCCTCGGTCCGGACGGCGCGATCTACACCGGCGGCATCGGCGCGGGCGGCAACTGGGGCCAGGAGGGCAAGCTGGAGTTCGGCCTCCAGAAGCTGACCCCGACCGGCACCGGAGCGTTCGACATCCTGGCCATGCGGGCGATCGACGGCGGGTTCGAACTGGAGTACACCCAACCGCTGTCGGCGGCGACCGCGACCGACCTGGCGGCCAAGTACCAGGCGCAGCAGTGGCGGTACGCGCCCACGTCGACCTACGGCGGCCCGAAGGTCGACGAGCAGGTCGTGCAGGTGACGTCGGCGGCGCTGTCCGCCGACCGCAAGAAGGTCACGCTGAAGCTGGCGGGCCTGAAGCCGGGGCGGGTCGTGCACCTGCGTTCGCCGCGCCCGTTCGCGGCGGAGAACGGTCAGTCGCTGTGGAGCACGGAGGCCTGGTACACCCTCAACGCGCTGGTCGGCAGCGGGCCCGCGCCGGAGTACGAGGCGGAGACGGCCGGGCTCAGCGGCAGCGCGGCGGCCAACACCAACCACGCGAGCTACACGGGCACCGGTTTCGTCGAGGGCTACTGGAACCAGGGGGCCACGACCTCGTTCTCGGTCAGCGTCCCGAGCGCGGGCTCGTACAACGCGGGGCTGCGGTACTCCAACGGCCCCAACCCGTTCGCGGGCACCAAGAAGGTCAGCCTCTACGTCAACGGCGCGAAGGTGCGGCAGGTGTCGTTGGCCAGCACCGGCAACTGGGACACGTGGGCCACGCAGACCGAGCAGGTCACGTTGCGGGCGGGCACCAACTCCGTCGTCTACAAGTACGACTCCGGTGACGACGGCAACGTCAACCTCGACCGGCTGACGGTGTCCTCGGGCGCCCGGATCACCCTGTTCAACGGCGGTGGGCTGGACGCGTGGGAGGCCCGTTCGGGCGGCGCGGCGACGTGGCCGGTGTCCGGCGGCTCCATGGAGTCGCTCGGCGGCGACATCCGGACGAAGCAGAAGTTCGGCGACTTCCGCCTGCACGCCGAGTGGCTGGAGCCGACCTACCCGCCGGAGGTGACCGGCCAGGCGAGGGGCAACAGCGGCATCTTCTTCCAGGAGCGCTACGAGTTGCAGATCCTGGAATCGTTCGGCGACACCACGTTGGCGTCGAACGAGGCCGGGGCGATCTACTCGAAACGCGCCCCGGACCGCAACATGGCCACGGCGTCGAACACGTGGCAGACCTACGACGTGACGTTCCGCGCGGCGAGGTTCGACAGCGCGGGCGTCAAGACCGCCAATGCCCGCGCCACGGTCGTGTGGAACGGCGTGACGGTGCACAACGACGTGGAGATCGACGGCGGCACGGGCGACAACCTCCCGGAGGACGCCACCCCGCAGGCGATCCGCTTGCAGGACCACGGTGACGCGGGCGCGAACCCGCGCTTCCGGAACCTCTGGATCGAGCCGCTGAGCTAGCGGACGACGGTGGGGTGCGTTCCGGCGCACCCCACCGGGCTAGATCCAGTCGATGAGGTCGACCTTCGCGTCCTCGACGGAGGCGATCCTCGTCGGCTCGACGCCACCCGTGGTCGGCACGGTGTAGAGCGCGGGCGTGCCGCTGATCGCCGAGATGAACGCGACCTGCGTTCCGTCCGCGTTGGAGACGGCGCTGCCGACCGGACGGGTCGTCTTCGGCAGCAGCGGTGTCTGCGTCAACGACGCGCGGTCGGCGCCGATGACCATCCTGTAGAGCTGCGTGTTGTCGTTGTCCACGCACAGGAAGCTGTCCGCGGTCATGAACCACTTGGGCCAACAGCCTCGCGCGCCTTCCGGGAGTTCGGTGATCGGTGTCGCGTCGTCCACCGCGTCCACGTCGCCGATGCGGAAGGCGCCGCCCGCCCGGACCTCCGTCCGGCCGTCCGGCGAGTAGACGCGGTAGGCGGCGAAGCCGAGGTTCAGCGGTCCCCGGCCGTTCGGGGCGAAGTAGTAGATGTTCCGGGAACCGCCGATGATCCCGTTGGCGAAGGGCTTCGCGGCCTCGGCGCGGGCGCTGGCGGGTCCCGCGTCGGGGTCGACCGAGCCCATCGAGTCCAGTCCCTGGTACCAGATCCGCCCCGTCGCCGGGTTGACCATGGCGGTGTCCTGCCTGGGGGGATCCGCGAACCCGGAGGGCGGCGCCGAGAGGTCGACGAACGCGCCGCCGCTGGTGACGTATCCGACGTGGGTGCCGCCGTCGGTCCCGCGGGCGGACACAGCCAGCCGGGTGAAGTCCCGGTCGAACTGCTGGCGCAGCACCCGACCGGTGGACGAGCCGGAGGAGCACCCGAACGCGGAGGAGCGGCCTGCAGCGAGGGGGAAGGACCGGCGGACCGTGCTCCCCGTGCCGGGAACGACACCGGTGAGCTGCCACGCGGTCGGGGTGCACTTTGCCATGATCACGCCGGTGAACGCGGGCGCCGCTTGAACCACTGACGTGGTGGGAGCGGTCGAGGACGGCTCCGTCGGTCGTGCGGGCGAGGAGTTGTTCCCACACCCCGCCACCACCGATGCCAGCAGGACCACGGGGAGCAGCGTGCGGAGCGTCATGCGAACCCACCTCGGCCGACGTGCGCGACGGTGTCGCGGGACATCCGTTGATCGGGAGGCGGTCGAGGGGCGTTACGGCGTGGACGTCGACCGGTTTCCGGTAACAGTGCAGGTAGCGGGCCTGTCACGTGATCTTGCGGCGTGTCCGGCTGGTTGTTGACCACGTACTGACCAGGAATTGTGGTCGTCCTCGAGCGCCGGTGTGGTGGGGGAGCGGAGCCTGTGCGCAGGACCCGCCAGCCGGACGGAGGCGCACGATGATCTGCTGGGACCGCTTGGGCGGCGACACCGTCATCGGGGTGCTGGAGGCCGGTGAGGCGCCCCGGCTGCTGGAACTCCTCGACTGGGTGCGCACGCTGCTCGCCACGTGGACGCCGGACGCGGACGCGGCCCCCACCCACCCGGCGCTGCTGTCGATCCTGGCCCTGCGCCGCGAACGCGGCCACGGCGAACCCGAGTGCTGGCCGGACGTCGAGGTCTTCGACACGGCCCACGCGATGATGACCCTCGTGCTGGACACCATCCCCAGCGAAGGCGCCGTGCTGGTGCTGCCGTCGTTCAACCACGTGTTCGCCTGGCTCTGGGCGCTCATCGACCTCGCCGCCGCCCGTCCGCGGGACGCCCGGTGGCTGGAGGAGATGGGCACGGCCCTGCGCACCGTGGCGAACGCCGAACGCGCCCAGCGCGTCGACCACTTCTGGTGAGCTGACCCCGAACTGCGGGGAGCCGAAGGAAAGCCGCACGAGCGGGTTCGGGGTCGTCCCGTCCCTGAACGGCACGTTAATTTCCTGTTGACGGGCCGCGCTGCGGCAAGTGCCCCCATACCGTTCCGGCGAATGGCCACCGGACCGCTTCGGGGTGTTATCCGGTCACTCCAACGGCCTATTGCCGCTCCCTCGGCGGCGGGCTCACCATTGGCGGGCCGAGCAGCTTTGCGAGTCCTTTTTTCGGGGGCTCGGCCCGGTATTTCGAATTCATTCCACGGGACGGTACCCACGGTTATCCCGTGGTCCGCTCCCCTGCGGCGGAAAGGACTTCCCCATGAAGAAGATCAAGGTTCGCAAGGCTGGCACCGTTCGGCTGACGTCGGCCGCGACGATCTACGACTGCGGCTGCGACGTCGCCAACTAGTTGCCACCGGGTGGCCCCGGCAGGCGAAGTGCCGGGGCCGCTCGACTCCCCTCGCGAGGTGACCGTTGACCACGACGTCGTTCGACCTTGACCAGCCGCTCACCCTGCACCCGATCACCTACCTCGACGAGGGCGACGAGGTCACGCTGGGGCGCGCGAACTCGGACAACTTCGGGGTCTTCCCCGCCGACGGCGCCGCGCTGCTGCGCAGGCTGGAGGCCGGGCTCACGCCGCGGGAAGCGCAGCTGTGGTACGCCGAGGAGTACGGCGAGCCGGTCGACATCGTGGAGTTCCTCGAGGTCGTCGAGGAGTTCGACCTGCTGGCGCCCGCCGGTGAGGTGGCGCAGGCGCCGCCCGAGGTGCGGTGGCGAGGGCTGGGCCGAGCGGTCTTCTCGCCGGTCGCGTGGGTGCTCTACGCCGCGGTCGTGATCGCCGCACTGGTCGCGATGGCCCGCGACTCGGCGCTGGTCCCGCATTTCCGGAACATATTTTTCACCGACTCCCTCATCGTGCTCCAACTCGGTATCTTCTTCGGCCAAATTCCGCTGATCCTGTTCCACGAGGGGTTTCACGCGCTCGCCGGGAGGCGGCTCGGCATTAATTCCACGTTGCGCATCGGCCGACGCTTCTACTTCATCGTGTTCGAGACGTCCCTCGACGGCCTGGTGTCCGTTTCGCGCAGTCGGCGGTACCTGCCGATCCTCGCCGGGATGATCGCCGACGTGCTGGTGATCTCGGCGCTGACGCTCGGCGCCGCCGTCACCGACGGCTGGGTCAGCGCGGTGTGCCGGGCGTTCGCGTTCGTCACCGTGCTGCGGCTGTACTGGCAGTTCTACTTCTTCCTGCGCACCGACCTCTACTACCTGGTCACCACCGTGCTGCGGTGCGACGACCTGCAGAGCGTGGCCGGGCAGATGCTGCGCAACCGGCTCTACCGGCTGCTCGGGCGGCACGACCGGCTGTTCGACGAGACGGCGTGGGGGGAGCGGGACCGGGCCGTCGGCCGCTGGTACTCGTGGGTGCTGCTCGCGGGGTACGGGTTCCTGGTGGTGATGCTGGCCGTCGCGGTCGTCCCCGCGATGCTGGTGATGCTCGGCATCGTGATCAGCCGCTTCCAGGGCCATCCGACCGTGCTGAACACCCTGGACTCCCTGGTGTTCCTGACGCTCAGCATCGGCCAGTTCGTGTTCGCGGGCGTGCTCGCCCACCGGGCCAGGCGCGCCCGCCGCTGACGACCTCCTGGAGATCCGCCATGAACCACCGCTGGGTGACCGGTACGCACCGCACGGACTGGGACGCCGCCCTCGCGCCCGACGGGACGGCCCTGGTGGCCCCGGTCACCGCGCACCGATCGCACCGAGGGCCGTTCACGGCAGCGGGCGCGATCGTGCGGGCGGTCGTGCCCGAGGCGTTGACGCGGTGGCCGGACCTGGTGGAGCGGCACGTCGTCGAGCTGCTGTCGGTCGCGCCGGAACTGCGTGACGTGGTGCCCGCGTCGCGGGAGACGCTGACGTCGCTGGCCGTGCCGACCGAGCGGACCCGGTTCTACTCGCGGCTGCGCGCCGGGCGGCTGGGGCACGGTGTCGTGGAGTTCCTGCGCGACCACCTGCGGCGGCTCGACGCCGGGACGGTGGGGCTGGTCGTGCTGGACGCCCACGAGGCCGACCCCACGGACGTGGAGTTCCTGGCCGCGTTGCTGCGCCGGGTGGACCCGGCCCTGCTGACGGTGACCGTGGCTGCCGCCGGGCCGGTGGACGACCTGCTGCGCGCCGCGCTGGAGGCGCACGCCGTGGCGTTGCCGAGCCCGACTGCCGAGCGCGTGCCGGTGGCCGACGGTGTCGCCCAGTTCGTGGCGTCGGACTGCACCGACGAGCTCTACGCGGACGACTACGACCGTGCGCCCGTCGAGGTGCGTGAACGCCTGCACGACGAGCGGCGGGCCGAACTCGTGGCGTCGGGGGAGTTCTCCTGGCGGCTCGGCGCGATCCCGCTGCACGCCGAGCGCGGCTCCGACGCGGTGGAGGGCGTGCGCGCCGTGCGCGAGGCGCTGGACTACTGCGTGGACATGGGTTTCTACCACGCGACCATCCACTTCGGACAGCGCGGGCGCGCGCTCGTGGACTGGGCGGCGGACGTCGGCTCGTGGTGGCAGTTCACCACCAAGATGACCGTGTCGCTGGTCGCGCTGGGCAGGCCCGCCGAAGCGGAGGCGCTGTACGCGGAGGCGATGGCGTCGACCGACAACCCGCGCGTGCACATGCAGGCGTCCTACGCGACCGGCATGATCTACACCCGGCACAACCTCGCGGAGGACCGCGACCACCGCCGGGCCAAGGCGCTGCTGAACCAGGCGATCGCGTTCGCCACCCTGCTGTTCGAGGGCAAGGAGCGCGCGTTCCGCGTGGTGTTCAACCGCAACGGCCTGGCGCTCGTGGAATCGCACCTCGGCAACCTGCCCGAGGCGTTGCGGCTGGTGACCGAGGGTCTCTCGCTGTTGGACGCTGAGCTTGAGCTGCACGAGCACCAGCTCCACCGCTCGGTCCTCATGCACAACCGCGCCCAGGTGCTCATGGGCCTCGGCCGGTGCGAGGAGGCGTTGGCGGGCTTCGACGCGGTGATCGCCGTGGACCCGAACTACCCCGACTACCACCTCGACCGCGGCAACGCCCTGCATCGCCTGGGCCGTGACGACGAGGCCTTGGAGAGCTACCGCACCGCGATCCGCCTGGGTCCGCCGTTCCCGGAGGCGTTGTACAACTGCGCCGAACTGCACCTGGACGCGGGCGACACGGAAGCGGCCAGGGAAGCCCTGGACCACGTGCTGGAGCTGGACCCGACGTTGGTCGACGCCTACGTGAACCGCGCGGGCCTGCACCTGGAGGACGGCGACGCCGACGCGGCCCTCCACGACGCGGAGGCAGGCCTCCGCGTGGACCCGGACAACCCACTGCTGCACTGCGCCGCGGGCCAGGCCCACGCCGAACGCGGCGAATCTGTCCTAGCTGCCGCATCCCTGGACCGCGCCTTGGCGCTCGCCCCCACACTCGGCACAGCCTTGGCCGCCCGAGCAGCCCTGGCCCACGAGGAAGGCGACGGCCCAACAGCCCTCCACATGCTGGGCGCGGCCATCGCCGCAGACCCCGCCGACCCGGCCCTGCGCTACAACCGCGCCTTCGTCCACCAGGACCTCGGCGACTGGGACCAGGCGTTGGCAGACCTCCGCGCCGCAGCGGAGCTGGCACCGGACGACGAGGAAATCACCGAAGCCCTGACCCACTGCACCGAACGCGCCACCGCAGTGTCCTAGCGCGGGGCAACAGTTCACGATCGGGGGCATTCGGCCGGCTGGATTCTGTATGCAATCAGGTGTGAGAAGGTGGAGAGAGCGGTTTGTTCGTGTCGGTGCGGGATAGCCGGTCGGCTGGGCCGGTGATCGCCTGCGCTCATGCCCACCCCGCCAAGCCAGCCGATCGGTCCCGAACTGATCAAGCCGGCACCAGTCAGGCCCCGAGCCGCTCTGCCCGGACTGGTGGGGCTGACCTAGTCGGCCCCGAGCATCAGGCCTTACGCGGTGAGCCTGGGCCGGTCGGTTCTGGACTGGCTGGACCCGAGCCAGTCAGTCCTGGACCGGCGGGGTCTGAGTCGGCTGGCCAGGCTGGGACTGCTTGAGCCAGTGGCGGTCAGCCTGAACTGGTCGGCGAACTGTATTGCCCTGAACCAGCCAGGCCCGGATCTGACTGGTCCGGGCCTGGCTGGTTCAGGGCCGGTCGGGCCGAGACTGGTTTGGGCCTGGGTCGGCAACCTTGAGCCGGTCGGCCGCGGACCCTATTTCCCGGACCAGTCGAGCCCTTCCTGCTCGGGTCCGACCTGGTCGAACCCGAGCAGGTCGGGCCTGGGCTGGTCGTGTTCGGGTGGGTCAGTTCGAGGCGGTCAGGCCCAGGCCGGTCTGCCCCGAGCCGGTCAGGTCGAAACGGGCGGTGGTGGGTGTGGTGAGGGTGGTTGGGGCGTCCGGGCCGGGCGCGCCTGGGCAGCCGTTGTCGATGTGGCCGGTGGTGAAGTAGTGGACGAGGTCGGCTGCGCATTCTGGTACGCGGAGTACTGAGCCGTGGACGTCGTCTTCGACTGTGTAGGTGCGGCCGCCGGTTGCTGCCTGCATGTCCGCTGTCCACTGGAACACCGACACGGTTTCGTGGCGGTGGCCTGCCAGTACCAGGGTGTTGTTGCTGTGGCGCAGGCGGTATTCCTGGACTGGCAGGGGCCAGCCGTTGCAGCCGCCGGAGAAGCGCAGGGACCTGCCGGTGGCCGGGTTGTCCGCCACGCGCTTCTCGAACGCGGCCCAGGCGTGGTCGAAGTCGAGGCGGCTCGGGTCCTCGTTGCAGAACGTCGCGTGGCCCATCGTGGGGTTCTGGCCTTCCGGGGTGCCGGGCGGCAGCGGTTGGCGCGGTGGGCCCATGACTACGTTCTTGAACGTCGGTGGTGCGGTCGGGCCGGTCGATTCCTTCAGCTCGTGGAGGATCGTGCCGGTCAGCGGCCAGATGTCCGAGCGCTGTTCGGCCGTCACGGCGATGATCGAGCCGTCCACGGGCATCGGGATGTCGGTGTAGTGCCGGGGGTTGGCGTCGAAGTCCCGGATCATCGCGAGAACGGTCGCGCGCACCTCTGCCGGGGTCGTGCCGAGGTGGTAGGTGTCGTCGTGCTGCGCCAGCCAGGTGAACTGGCGGTCGGAGCTGCGTTCGGAGGCCGCGGCGCGGGCGTCCTCGAAGGTGTCCAGGCGGAAACGCGGTGGCGCCACGCTGTCCAGGAACACGCGACCCGCCGTGGCGGGGAACGCGCTGCGGTAGACCGCGCCGAGCCACGTCCCCCACGACACCCCGAGGAAGTTCAGCTTCCGCTCGTGCAGGGCCGCGCGCACGAGGTCGAGGTCGCGGGCCACGTTCTCTGCGGTGAGCTGCCCCAGGAACGCCGGGTCGCTGTTGGCGCACGCGGTGAGGGCGGCGGATTCGCGGTCGAAGACGACCTTGGCGGCCTCCTTCGTGATCGGGCCCGTGGCGGGTTCCTCCTCACCGCCCTCGGGCGGCGCGCAGTCGACCTTCGTGCTGTAGCCGACGCCACGCGGGTCGAAGCCGATCAGGTCGTACCGCTCGCCGAGCTTCCTCGTCTCGTCGTTGAGCGTCCCGACCTGGACGCCCATCAGGTACCCGCTGCCGCCCGGCCCGCCGGGGTTGAGCGCGAGCGCTCCCAGCCGGTGAGCCTGGTCGGTGGCCTTGAGCCTGGTGATCGCCACGTCGATCCGCCTGCCGCGCGGCCGGTCGTGGTCGAGCGGGACGCTGACCACGCCGCACTCCAGGCGGGCGAGCCGCGTGCGGACCTCGGGCAGCTGGCCGTCGTCGACGCCGAGGGCGCGTAACACGTCGTCGGAGTAGGTCGGGCAGGCCCGCCACGCGACCGCGGACCCGGTCGCCTCGGCCGGGACGACGGCCAGCGACGTCAGCGCGACAGCGGCGACCACGACCGCGGATCCCTTGCGTTTCAGCACTTGTCGTCTCATGCGGTGAAGAGTGGCGGCGTCCGCGCGCCGCCCGCGTCCGTCTCCGCGCCCCTGATCACGTCTGTCGCGCGGGGTACTCCGGCACCTCCGATATACCTCTCGCGACGGACGCGGGCCCAGGTGATCACGCCCTACGCTCGCGGGCCATGAGGCTGGGGGTGTGGGCGCGCTCGCCCGCAGTGCTGGACGCGGTGCTCGCGGCGGTGCTGCTGGTGGCGGGCGCGGCGGTCACCGTCGCGAACGAGCCCCCCTCGGTGGGCTGGTGGGCGGCGACGGCGTTCGCGGTGGTCGCGGTCGCCCTGAGACGTCGGTGGCCGGTGCCCCTGACCGCGGTCGCCGCGGCGGCGGTCACGACGCACGTGCTGCTGCCGACGCCGATCTCGGTGGCGGACCTGAGCGTCCTGGTCCTCCTCTACACGGTCGCCCTGCGCCGCCGGCGTGCCGTGTCGCTCGCGGTGCTGGGGTGCCTGGTGGTGCTGGCCGCCGGGTGGAGCGTCGCCAACGCCTTCGCCGACCGGTCTGTTCCCCGCCCGCCGGACGTCGTCCGCCCCCTGCCACCGCCGCCACGACCGGCGCCGATCCTCGCGCCCGACCCCGTTTTCCTGCCGCGGGACGACACCTGGGCCACCTCCCGCGACGAGCTGACCGTGTTCGTCTCCGCGCTGGTCGCGGCGTGGGCCGTCGGCTCGGCGACGCGCAGCAGGCGGGCGCACCTCGACCAGCTCCGGGCGCGGGCGCGGGAACTCGAACGGGACCGCGACCTCCAGGCGGCGTTCGCGGTGGCGGCCGAGCGCGGGCGGATCAGCCGCGAGCTGCACGACGTGGTGGCGCACGGGTTGTCGGTGATGGTGATCCAGGCCCAGGGCGGCGCGGCGGCGCTGGACACCCGGCCCGCCGACACCCGGTCCGCGCTCGACGCCATCGTCCGCACGGGCCGCGAGTCGTTGGCCGACATGCGCCGGGTGTTGGCGGCGGTGGGCGCGGTCGACGACACGTGGCACCCGCAGCCGGGGCTGGCGCAGCTCACCTCGCTGGTGGGCCAGGTGCGGAAGGCGGGCACTCCGGTGGACCTGCGGGTCGAGGGGACCACCGTGCCGTTGCCGTCCACTGTGGACCTGTCGGCGTACCGGATTGTGCAGGAGGCGTTGACCAACACCATGAAGCACGCGGGCAAGGGCGCGAAGGCGGAGGTCGTGCTGTCCTACGGGGCCACCGCGATCGGCATCAGGATTGGCGACGACGGGCGCGGCGCGGTCGAGGGCACGGGCGGTGGCCACGGGCTGCGCGGCATGCGCGAGCGGGCGCGGCTGCTCGGCGGGAGTCTCGTCGCCGAACGCGGTCCCGGCGGCGGGTTCGTCGTCCGGGCCGACCTGCCGATCCGGGGGAGCGACTCGTGATCCGGCTGCTGATCGCCGACGACCAGACGCTGGTCCGCACAGGGTTCCGGATGATCCTGGAGAACGCCGAGGACATGCGCGTCGTCGGCGAGGCGGGTGACGGCGCCGAGGCGGCGACGCTGGCACTGGACCTGCGGCCGGATGTGGTGCTGATGGACGTGCGGATGCCTGAGGTCGACGGGGTCGAGGCGACCCGCCGCATCTGCGCGGAGGGCACGGGTACACGCGTGCTGATGCTCACCACGTTCGACCTCGACGAGCACGTCTACGCCGCCATCCAGGCGGGCGCGAGCGGCTTCCTGCTCAAGGACACGCTGGCCGCCGACCTGCTGTCGGCCATCCGCGTGGTGGCCCGCGGCGACGCCTGCGTGGCCCCGAGCGTGACCCGCCGCCTCCTCGAACGGCACATCGGCACGGGTGCCCCGCCCGCGTCGGCGGTGCTGGACGTGCTGACCGAGCGCGAACGCGAGGTGCTGGGCCTGATCGCGCGGGGACTGTCCAACAGCGAGATCGCCGTCCACCTGTTCCTGTCCGAGGGCACCGTGAAGACCCACGTGAGCCACGTGCTCGGCAAGCTCGGCCTGCGCGACCGGGTGCAGGCCGTCGTCCACGCCTACGAGTGCGGCCTGGTCCGCGCGGGCACGGGGTAGTCCGACGTCCACCCGTGGTCGTACTCGGGGATGGGACCACGGTGGGATCCGTGATGATCCCGCCGCGCCCCATGATCGTCGCCTGGAGGGGCCACCCTGGTCCTCGCGTCCCTGGAGGACCGATGTCGCTCTCGGCGATCGACCGCCGTCCGATCACGACATCCGCCACGCCCTCCTCGGGCGGGGTGGACGTGCTCCGCTGGACCGGGTTCGGCGGGGTCGTGCTGCTCACCGGGGCCGCGTGGACGGGCACGGTGGCGTTGGCCGCGGGGGTCGCCGGGGTCGGGCTGCTGGTGCTGTCGTGGGCGCTGCTCGGCCGGTCGGTGCTCGCGGGTCGGCCACGGCCGAGCGCGCGCTGGCTGAAGCGGACGCTGGTCCTCTGGTGCGGCCCGCTGCTGGTGGCCCCGCCCCTGTTCAGCCTGGACCTGTACAGCTACCTGGCGCAGGGCGAGGTCGCCGCCCGCGGTCTCGACCCCAACGCCGTCGGTCCGGCCACCGGCCTCGGCGCGACGGCGGACGCCGTCCAGCGCGTGGGCGGGTACTGGCAGGACACGCCGTCGCCCTACGGTCCGCTGTTCGGGGCCGTCGAACGGCTGATCGCGCAGGTGTCGGCGGGGGACCCGGTGGTGGGAGTGCTCCTGCACCGCGTGGTCGAGGTGCTGGGCCTGGCGCTGATCGTGTGGGCGGTGCCGCGGCTCGCGGGCGCGTCGGGGCGTGCCGCGCTGTGGCTCGGCGTGCTGAACCCGCTGGTGCTCTGGCACCTGGTCGCGGGAGCCCACAACGACTCGCTGATGCTGGGCCTCATGCTCGCGGGCACGGCGGTCGCGCTCGGGGCGCTGCGGGAGGGTGTCGACTGGTGGCCGCTGGCGTTCGGCGTCGGGCTGATCGCGTTGGCGGCCGAGGTGAAGCTGCCCGCGCTGGTCGCGCTGGCGGTGGTGGGAACGGCGCTCGCCCGCCGTCGGGGCGGCGGGTTCGTGCTGGTGGGACTGGGAATGGCAGGCGCGTTCCTGGTGGTGTCCGTCGGGGTGTCGGTGCTGACCGGGCTGGGGTTCGGGTGGGTGCGGGTGCTGGGCACGTCGGGGCTGGTGGCGAGCTGGATGGCGCCCACGAACTGGTTCGGGTTCGCGATCGGCGGAATCGGGTCGCTGTTCGGCGCTGACCTCACCACGACGATGATCGGCGTCGGCAAGGTCGTCGGGTACGTGCTGGCGGCGGGTGTGATCGCCGTGGTGCTGCACCGGCAGCTCCGCGGTCGGGTCGACGCGGTCACGGCGTTGGGGCTGGTGCTCGCGGCGGTCGTGCTGCTCGGTCCGGTGGTGCAGCCGTGGTACCTGCTGTGGGCGGTGGTCCCGCTGGCCGTGGCCCCGGTGACGACCCTCGTCCGGGCACGTCTGGCGGCGGTCGTGGCGGTGTTCGCGGTGCTCGTCCCGCCGCTGGCGGGGAACTTCTCCGGCCGGGTGGGGCAGCTCGTCGTGGGCTACGCGGTCGGTATTCTCGTGGTGGGCGCGGCTTTCCTCCTGCTGCGCCGGAAGTCGATCGAGAAGCCGAGGTCTCGTGTCTGACCTCGCGGTCGCCACACCCCTGCTCCACCGCACGGCCACCCGGTTCGCCACCGCCGCGCTCGCGGGTGGGCTGCTGCACGTCGCGTTCCCGCCCCGCACGGTGTGGTGGACGGCGATCCTGGCGTTCGCCGGGCTTTGGTGGGCGGTCAGCGGGGTCCGCGCCCGCCGCGCGGCGCTGCTGGGCTTCGTGTTCGGCCTGGTGTTCTTCCTCCTGCATCTGCGGTGGATCGACGACTTCCTCGGCCGGGACTTCGGGCCCGCGCCGTGGGTGGTGCTGTCCGCGTTGATGGCCCTGTTCGTCGCAGGAGCGTGTGCGCTCGTGCCACGGGTGGCGCGGTTGCCCGGCGGGCCGGTGTGGGCGGCGCTGCTGTTCGTGCTCCAGGAGACCGCGCGCGGCAGGCTGCCGTTCAACGGGTTCCCGTGGGGGCGGGTGGCGTTCGGCCAGGTCGAAGGGCCGTACCTGCCGCTCGCGGCGGTCGGTGGAGCACCGCTGGTGTCGTTCGCGGTCGTGGTGACGGGGTTCGGCGTGGCGGCGTGGGTGTTGGGGGCGCGGGACGTCCGGCGGCCGTGGCCGGTCCTGCCGCTGGTGGCGGCGCTGGCCGTGACGCCGCTGGTCGACGTGGCCGCGCAGGACGGCGTCCGCACGGTCGCCGTGGTGCAGGGCAACGCGCCGGACGTGGGGCTGGGCCTGATGGGACGGCGGGACGAGGTGCGCCGCGACCACCTGCGCGCCACGACCGAGCTGGCGTCCGCGATCCGCGCGGGCACGACACCCGTGCCGGACCTCGTGGTGTGGCCGGAAAGCGCGACCAGCACCGGTGCGCGCGATCCGGAACTGGACCACGCCGTCGCGGATCTTGGCGTGCCGACCCTGATCGGCGCGCTGCGCCGCGACGAGAACGCGGTCATCGCCTGGGACCCGGTGACCGGCGCGGGCGACTCGTACGCGAAGCAGGAACTGGTGCCGTTCGCCGAGCACATCCCGCTGCGGCCGCTCGCCCGGTTGGTGACCCCGTTCGCCGACGCCCCAGACCTGCGCGCGGGCACCCGGCCCGGCGTCCTGGACGTCGCGAACACCCGTGTGGGCGTGGGGATCTGCTACGAGGTCGCCTATGACGGGGTGCTGCGCGAGAGCGCGGCGAACGGCGCGGCGGTGTTCGTGGTGCCGACGAACAACGCCTGGTACGGGCGTGGCGAGATGACCTACCAGCAGCTCGCCATGGCCCGGCTGCGCGCGGTCGAGCACGGGCGGGCGGTGGTCGTGGCCGCGATCAGCGGGGTGAGCGCGGTCGTGCGGCCCGATGGCGGCGTGGTGCGGTCGACCGGGATGTTCACCGCGGCCACGCTCGTGGACACCGTGCCGCTGCGAACGTCCACGACGCCCGCGACGAGGTGGGGCGGCTACCTGGAGGCGCTGCTCACCCTCGCCGCCCTGTGGCCCGTTCTTTCAGCGCGGACAGTGCTCCGGTGTCGTGATGCCGTCCGGCGCGGACGACCGCGCTGACCGTGTGCAGGTTGGCCACCGCCGCGGTGGGGTCGGCGTCGAGCAGCACCAGGTCGGCCTCCTTGCCCACGTCGACCGTGCCCGCCTCGTGCTCGCGGCGCAGGAAGCGCGCCGCGTCGTGGGTCGCCGCCCGCAGGATGCGCACCGGGCCGAGGCCCGCGTCGGCGAGCAGGTCGAACTCGTCGTGCAGCGACGTGCCCGCGACGACCCAGGCCGCGCCGACCGCGTCCGTGCCCGCCAGCAGCGGAGCGCCCTCCTCGTCGAGGATCTTCACCATTCGGAGCTGGAACGCGAACTGGTCGGCGAAGACGGCGCGCTGGGCTTCGGTGAACTTCCGGTGGAACGCCGCTGCCGCCGCGGTCCACGTCTTGCGCTCCTTCGCCGTGGTGTAGCGGAGGTCGGGGTCGGCGGCGAACGCCGGGTCGTCGCAGAACTGCTGGGCCTTGATCCGGATCAGCGTCGGGCAGTTCCACGTGTCGTTCGCGGCGAAGTGCCGGGCCAGCTCACGGGCCTTGTCCTCGTCGAAGCCGTCGATCGTGGCGCGGATCGAGTCGAGGGCGGCGGGGCTGGTGAGCTGGGCCGGGTTCACCACGATCCGGCGGAGCAGCCGCTCGGCGATCTTGTCCGCGAACGGGATCGGGAACGGCGGGGCCTTGATCGGGCTCGCGGCGGGTGGCCGGTGGTCTTCGTGGCAGGAACAGCCGGAGAGCACGCCGAGTCCGGGACCGATGTGCTCGATCGACCGGAAACCCGCGTCCGACGCGGCCAGCGGGTCGATGCCCGCGGGCAGGTGGCCCACCACCGGCAGGCCCAGCCGGTCGGCCTCGGCCTGCACGGCGAGGTAGACCTCGGGCGTGATCAGGGCGGCCTTGATGAAGTCCGCTCCCGCTTCGGCCTGCCGTCGCACCTCCGCGACGGCGGTGTCCGGCTTGCCCGCGTTGAGCGGGGTGAGGACGGAACAGGGGGTGGCGAGCAGCCTCGGCGTCCGGTCGTCGACCGCGGGCCGGGCGCGGCCGGGGGCGCCGCTCATCTGCCGGTAGCCGGTGACGCCGAAGGCGAGCATCAGGTCCAGCTCGTGGGTGGGGTCGGCGAGGTTGAGCGGGTGGGCGTGCATGTCCACGAACCCCGGCACGACGAAACGCCCTTGCCCGTCGACGGTCGTGGGGTCGCCGTCCGGCCCGTCGGTCGCGCCGATCCCGGCGATCCGCCCGTCGGCGATCCGGACGTCCTGGTGGGGTGTGACCGTGCCGTCGCGGGGGTCGACGACGGCGACATCGGCGATGCGGTACATCGTGAGCCCTTCATAGGGAACAGATTTGTTCACTATAGCCGACGGGGTCATCATGGACCGGTGACCCCGACCCGTCGCCGAGGCAGCGCGCTGACCGAGGCGATCTACCTCGCCACCCTGCGTGAGCTGGCCCGCACCAGCTTCGCCGAGCTGTCCTTCGACAAGATCGCCACGGCCGCGGGCACCGGCAAGGCCGCCCTGTACCGCCGCTGGTCGTCCCCGGACGCCCTCGTGCTGGCCGCCCTCACGGACCCGGCCACCGGCTTCGGCGAGCCCCTCACGCCCCCGTGCACGGGTTCGCTCCGCACCGACCTGATCACCCTCCTGACCCACTTCGTCCACGCCCTCGACGAACCGCGCGGCCAGGCCCTCCGCCCCCTGCTGGCCTACCGCCACCAGCACCCGGCCCTGTTCGACCAGGTCTGGGAATCAATCATCCGTCCGGCCCAGGAGGTCCTGCTCGGCGTGCTGGCCGAGGCCGTGACCCGAGGCGAGGCCGACCCGACCCGCGTGACCGACCGCGCCGCCTCCATCGGCCCGCGCATGCTGCTGGTGGAGGCCTGGCGCACGGACTCCGTGAGCGAGGCCGAGGTGGTCGGCGTGGTCGACGACGTCCTCGTGCCGCTGCTTGGAGTGTCCTCTGTGGACTGACCGGTCCGGGTCGTCCGCCGTACGGGCGCTGTGCGAGGCCGGTCCTGGTGCGTACGTTGATCTTATGACCGAAGCGCGCGCGGTGGGTGGGGTGCGGACCTTGGTCGGCGTGGTCGCGCTGGTGTTGTTGGTGTGCGGGTCGGTGTTGGCGGCCGCGGGGGCCGTCGGGGTGTGGGTGGACGGGACTCGGCGGGACGCGGACGGGTTCCTGACGACCGGGGCGCGGTCGTTCCACAGCAACGGGTACGCGTTGTCGTTCGGGGCCGTGGACATGCGGTGGACCGAGGTCGCCGTGCCGGTGGGGCAGGACTGGCTCGGGGTGGTGGAACTCCGGGGGGACCAGGACGTGTTCGTCGGCATCGGGGCCGCCGACGACGTGGCCGAGTACCTGGCCGAGGTGGAGTACGACGAGGTGCGGGTGCGGGAGGCCGCGATCGGGTACCGGCACCACCCCGGTGGGCCCGCGCCCAGCGTGCCCGCCGCCCGGCCGATCTGGGTCGCGTACGGGACGGGATCGTTGGCGTGGCAGGCGGAAGAGGGCGAGTGGGCCGCCGTGCTGCTGAACCCGGACGGGTCGCGCGTGGTCGACAGCAAGGTGTCCGCCCGCGCCACGGTGCCCGCTCTCGGGCCGGTGTCCGCGACGGCACTGCTCGGCGGGGTCGTGGTCCTGGCGGTCGGCGGGGTGGTGCTGCTCTCGGCGGGCGTGCGGGGTCGTAAGCGGCCGAACGGCCAGTGACCTGGCTCGCTCCTGGAGGCGCGCCGGCAGAGCGAGCGCCACGGTGCCGCTCACGTCGTCGGCGGCTCACCGGAGAAAGGGAGTTCCCTTTTGTCCGGTGATGAGCGTCACGCGTTTGCCGCAATTCGACAGTGGGATAGGCCACTGGGGCTGAGGAGTAGAATCCGCGCATCCCGCCTGGCCATTCTGCGCCATTCTTCGGGGAATTCGTTGTTCTCCCGCGCCTTTCGCTGCTCTGCTGGGTCGGCGGGCTTCCCCGCTGTGGCAAGGAAATGCGAGACGGGAGGACACCGTGGTCCACGAGGCCATCACGTCGTTCCGGCAGCGGCAGGACGCGAAAAGGACAAGGGCGGGAGAAACGGCGAAACGCCAGCTCGACCGCGGCAAGGGAACGGCGCGGGAACGGATCGACCTGCTGCTGGACCCCGGTTCCTTCGCCGAGATCGGCGGATTCGCGCGCCACCGGTCGAGCGTTCCGGAGTTGGCGGCGGACCGGCCCTTCGGCGACGCGGTGGTGACCGGTCACGGCACCGTGCACGGCCGCCCGGTGTGCGTGTTCGCGCAGGACTTCACCGTGTTCGGCGGCAGCCTCGGCGAGGTCGTGGGGGAGAAGATCGGCGCGGTCATGGACCTCGCCGCGGAGTCCGGCGTGCCGGTGGTGGGCATCAACGACAGCGCGGGCGGCCGCATCCAGGAGGGTGTGGTCGCGCAGGCGCTCTACGGCCGGATCTTCACCCGCAACGTGCGGATGTCCGGGAGCGTCCCGCAGATCTCGCTGGTCATGGGGCCCTGCGCGGGCGGCGCGGTGTACTCGCCCGCGCTGACCGACTTCGTGGTGATGGTCGACCGGACGTCGCACATGTTCATCACCGGCCCGGCCGTGCTGCGCGACGCGCTGGGCGAGGACGTCGGCCTCGACGAGCTCGGCGGCGCGTGGACGCACAACCTGCGCGGCAACGCCCACCACGTGGCCGCCACCGAGGCGGACGCGATCGAGTACGTCCGCGCCCTGCTGGCGTTCCTGCCCGCCGGGGACGACCCCGTGCCCCGGCTGGACCCCCGGTCCATCGAGGAGGCCCTGACCAGCGCGGACCGCGCGCTGGAGGCCGTCGTGCCGGACGGGCCCGACGACCGCTACGACGTCCGGGCCGTGCTCGGCGCGGTGTTCGACGGCGGTGACCTGCTCGAGGTGCACCGGTGGTTCGCACCGAACGTCCTGGTCGGGTTCGCCCGGCTCGGCGGCCGGGCCGTCGGGGTCGTGGCGAACCAGCCCGCCGAGTCGGACGGGCGGCTCGACGCCGACGCCTGCGTGAAGGCCGCGCGGTTCGTCCGCACCTGCGACGCCTACGGCCTCCCGGTGGTGACGTTCGTGGACGTTCCGGGGTTCCGCGCGGGCGTCGACCAGGAGTGGGCGGGTGGCTCTCGGCGGGCCGCGGCGCTGCTGCACGCCTACGCCGAGGCGTCCGTGCCGCTGCTGACGGTCGTGCTCCGGCACGCGGCGGGCATCGGCTACGTGGCGATGGGGTCGCGGCACCTCGGCGCGGACTACGTCCTGGCCTGGCCGACCGCGCGGATCGACGGCGACGAGCCGTACGAGGCGGCCGAACGGGGCTACGTGGACGAGGTGGTCGAGCCGTCCCACACCCGGCTCCGGCTGGAGCGCGCGCTGCGCCTGCTCCGCGCCAAGCGGCGGACGGCCCCCATCCGCAAGCACGAGAACCTCCCCCTGTGAGAAAGGTCTGACGCTGTGCGAGACGACGACATCGCGGTGATCGGGCTGGCGTGCCGCCTGCCGGGAGCACCGTCCCCGGACGCGTTCTGGCGGCTGCTGGTCGACGGCGTCGACGCGGTCACCGACCGGCCGGGCTCCGGGCCCGGCGGGTACCTCGACGCGGTGGACCTGTTCGACCCCGCGTTCTTCGGCGTCTCCCCGCGGGAGGCGGCCCGGATGGACCCGCGGCAGCGGCTGGTGCTCGAACTCGGCTGGGAGGGCCTTGAGGACGCGGGCATCGTGCCGGACACCCTGCGCGGCACGCGGGTCGGCGTCCACGTCGGGGTGATGGACGGCGACTACGCCGAGGTGACCCGCGCCCACCCGGCGACGTCGCACACGTTCACCGGCCAGCGCACCGGCATGATCGCCAACCGGGTGTCGCACCGGTTCGGGTTCACCGGCCCCAGCCTCACCGTCGACACCGGCCAGTCGTCCTCGCTGACCGCCGTGCACCTGGCGTGCGAGAGCCTGCGCTCCGGCGAGTCCACGCTCGCGCTCGCGGGTGGCGTGAGCCTGCTGCTGGGCGAGGAGTCCCGGCGGGCGACCGAGGCGTTCGGCGCTCTCTCGCCGGACGGCCGGTGCTTCACGTTCGACGCGCGCGCCAACGGGTTCGTGCGCGGCGAGGGCGCGGGCCTGGTGGTGCTCAAGCCGCTCGCGGCGGCCCTCGCGGACGGCGACCGCGTGCACTGCGTCATCCGCGGCAGCGCGGTGAACCACGACGGCGCGGATGGCGGTCTCACGGTCCCGAACCCCGCCGCGCAGCGGGAGGTCCTGCGGCTGGCCTACGAGCGGGCCGGGCTCGACCCGACGGAGGTCGACTACGTCGAGCTGCACGGCACGGGCACGCCGGTCGGCGATCCCGTGGAGGCGGCGGCGCTCGGCGCGGTGCTGGGCGCGGCCCGCGGAGCCGACCGGCCGCTGCGGGTCGGCTCGGTCAAGACCAACATCGGCCACCTCGAAGGGGCCGCGGGCATCGCCGGGCTGCTGAAGGCGGTGCTGGCCGTCCGGCACGGCGAGGTCCCGCCCAGCCTGCACTTCCACCGGCCGAACCCGGCGATCCCGTTGGCGGAGCTGGGGTTGCGGGTGGCGGTCGACCGGGAGCCGTGGGCGGGGCCGCGCACGGCGGGCGTCAGCTCGTTCGGCATGGGCGGCGCGAACTGCCACGTGGTCCTCGGCCAGGCGCCACCGCCGTCGGGGCCCGTGCTGCCGCCCGCCGTGTCCCCGGTGTCGTGGTTCCTGTCCGCGCGCACGCCGCGAGCGCTGCGGGACCAGGCGGTGGCGCTGCGCGCGCACGTCGAGGCGAATCCGGGACCGCGCAACGCGGACATCGCGTACTCGTTGGCCCGCACCAGGACGACGTTCGAGCACCGGGCCGTGATCACCGCCTCCCGGCGCGCGGACTTCCTGCGCGGGTTGGACGCCGTGGCCGCGGGGGAGCGCGTGGTCGGCGGCGACGCGCAGATGGAGGGCGTGGACTGGGAGGCCGTCGGCGGCAGGCGGGTCGCCCTGCCCACGTACCCGTTCCAGCGGGAGCGCTACTGGATCGGCGACGAACGGACTACCGCCACGACCGTCACGCCACCGAGCGCCGACCGGCTTTCCGCGCTGCTGCGGGAGGTGCGGCAGCAGGTCGCGGTCGTGCTCGAACACCCCGACGCGGCGGCGGTCGCCCCGGACTCGACGTTCGAGCAGCTCGGCGTGGACTCCGCGGCGGCCGTGGAGATCGAGGAACGGCTGGCCGACGCCCTCGGCAGGGCGATCCCGAGCAGCCTCGTCTACGACCACCCGACGCCGCGTGCCGTGGCCGCGTTCCTGGCGGCCGACCCGGTGTCGAACGCCCTGCCCCGGCCGACGACCGCGGGCTCGGACGAGCCGATCGCGCTGGTCGGCATCGGCTGCCGCTTCCCCGGCGGCATCCGCTCGGCCGAGGACCTGTGGGACGTGGTCGCGGGCGAACGCGACGTGCTCGGCGAGTTCCCCACCGACCGCGGCTGGGACCTCGACCGGCTGTTCGGGTCGACCCCGGACGGCCGCGGCACCTCGTACCTGCGCGAAGGCGGCTTCCTGCACGACGCGGCCGAGTTCGACGCCGGGTTCTTCGGCATCTCGCCGCGCGAGGCGCTGGCCATGGACCCGCAGCAGCGGCTGCTGCTGGAGGTCGGCTGGGAGGCCGTCGAGCGGGCGGGCATCGACCCGCTGTCGTTGCGCGGCACGCCGACCGGGGTGTTCGTCGGCGTGATCCCGCAGCAGTACGACACCAACGCCGAGCGGTCGGCGGACAACCTCGACGGCTACGTCTACACCGGCACCACGACCAGCGTCCTGGCCGGTCGGGTCGCCTACAGCCTCGGGCTGGAAGGACCCGCGCTCGCGGTGGACACGGCGTGCTCCTCGTCGTTGGTGGCGTTGCACCTGGCCTGCCAGTCGCTGCGCCAGGGCGAGTGCACGCTGGCGCTGGCGGGTGGCGTGACGGTGATGGCGACACCGCTGATGTTCGTGGAGTTCAGCAAGCAGGGCGCGCTGTCGGCGGACGGCCGTTCCAAGGCGTTCGCGGCGGCTGCCGACGGCACGGGCTGGTCCGAGGGCGTCGGCCTGGTGGTGCTGGAGAAGCTGTCCGACGCGCGGCGCAACGGCCACGAGGTGCTGGCGGTCGTGCGCGGCAGCGCGATCAACGAGGACGGCGCGAGCAACGGGCTCACCGCCCCGAACGGTCCGGCGCAGCAACGCGTGGTGCGCCAGGCGGTCGCGAACGCCCGACTGTCCACTCAGGACGTCGATGTGGTCGAGGCGCACGGCCCCGGCACCACGCTGGGCGATCCCATCGAGGCCAACGCGCTGATCGCGACCTACGGGGTCGACCGCGATCCGGAGAGGCCGCTGTGGCTGGGGTCGGTGAAGTCGAACCTGGGGCACACCCAGGCGGCGGCCGGGGTCGCGGGCGTGATCAAGACGGTCATGGCGATGCGCCACGGCGTCCTGCCGCGGACCCTGCACGTGGACGAGCCGACCCGGCACGTCGACTGGTCGAGCGGGACGGTGCGGGTGCTGACCGAGGCCCGGCCGTGGCCAGCGGCGGATCGCCCGCGCCGGGCGGGCGTGTCGGCGTTCGGCGCGGGCGGCACCAACGCCCACGTGGTCCTGGAGTCGGTCCCGGCGGTCAACCGGGAGCCCTTGGCGGCTGACAACGTTGTCGCCTGGCCCTTGTCGGCCAAGACCCCGCAGGCGGTGGCGGACCAGGCCGCACGACTGCGCGACCACCTCCTCGCGCACCCGGACCTCTCGGCCGCGGACGTGGCGGCGACGCTCGCGCGCCGCGCCGACTTCGAGCACCGCGCGGTCGTGGTCGGGGTCGATCGGGCCGAACTGCTGGCCGGGTTGCAGGATCCCGAAACCACCGCGGCGGCCCCGACGGGACCGGTGTTCGTGTTCCCCGGCCAGGGCTCGCAGTGGGTCGGCATGGCCGAGGGCCTGCTGGACGTCGAGCCGGTGTTCACCGCCGCGGCCCACGAGTGCGCGGCCGCGTTCGAGGAGTTCCTGGACTGGTCGGTGCTGGACGTCCTGCGCGGCCTGCCGGGCACGCCCCCGCTGGACCGCGTGGACGTGGTGCAGCCCGCCCTGTTCACCATGATGGTGTCGCTGGCGGCCTGGTGGCGGTCGCACGGTGTCGAGCCCGCGGCGGTCGTCGGCCACTCGCAGGGCGAGATCGCCGCGGCCTGCGTCGCCGGGGCGTTGTCCATTCAGGACGGTGCCCGGATCATCGCGTTGCGCAGCAGGGCTTTGCTCGACCTGTCGGGCCGGGGCGCGATGGCGTCGCTGCCGCTGTCCGCGGAGGAGACGCGGGACCGGCTGCGGCCGTGGAACGGGAAGGTGGAGGTCGCGGCCGTCAACGGTCCCGTGGCGACCACGGTCGGCGGGGACCCGGCCGCCCTGGAGGAACTGCTCGCCGTGCTGACCGCCGAAGGCGTGCGGTTCCGTCGCCTGCCGGGGGTGACCAACGCCGGGCACTCCGCACAGGTCGAGGTCCTGCGCGAGCACCTGCTGGACGTCCTGGAGCCGGTGCGGCCCCGCCCGGCGGCCGTCCCGTTCTACTCCACCGTGACCGGCGGTCTCCTCGACCCGACCACACTGGACGCCGACTACTGGTGGCGCAACGCCCGTGAGCCGGTGCTGTTCGAGCCCGCCACCCGCGCGCTGCTCGACGAGGGCCACCGGGTGTTCATCGAGGTCAACCCGCACCCGTTGCTGCACAGCGCGCTCGCGGAGTCGGCCGCGACGGTGCTCGGCACCCTGCGGCGTGACGACGAGCCGCGCCGCAGGCTGGCGACCTCGTTGGCGGAGGCCTACCGGCACGGCTGTCCCGTCGACTGGACCGCCGGTCACCCCGAAGCCCGGATCGTCCCGCTGCCCACCTACGCCTTCCGGCCAACGCGGTTCTGGGCCCTGCCCACCGCAGTCGGCGGCACCAGCCATCCGCTGATCAGCGCCGACCTGCCGTTGCCGCACGTCGACGGCCATCTGCTCACCGCGCGGCTGTCCACCAGGCTGCAACCGTGGTCGGCGGATCACGCGCTCACCGGCGTCACGCTCGTGCCGGGCACGGCGGTGGTCGAACTGGCGCTCCAGGCTGCGAAGTGGGTCGGTCGGGACGCGGTCGGGGAACTCGTGCTGGAGTCCCCGCTGGTGCTGCCCGAGAACGGGGGAGTGCTGGCGGTCCAGGTCGCCGTGGAAGCGGACGGCGGGTTCGCCGTGCACGCCCGGCCGGAGGGATCGGACGAGCCGTGGACCCGGCACGCCACGGGGGTGCTGGTTCAAGACCCATCACCCGCCCCTTCACCGGAGCCGGTCTGGCCACCGGTCGGCGCGACGCCGGCCGCCGTCTCCTACGACCGGCTGCACGACGTGGGCTACGAGTACGGGCCCGCGTTCCACGGCCTGCGGCGGGCGTGGCGGCTGGGCGACGAGATCCTCGCCGAGGTGGCGCTGCCCGGTGACGACGCCGCGGCCTACGGCGTGCACCCGGCGCTGCTCGACGCCGCCCTGCACGCCATCCTGCTCGACGACACCGCCCCGCGGATGCCGTTCTCCTGGCACGACGTCCGCCTGCACGCCACGGGCGCGGCGGACCTGCGGGTGCGGATCACCCCGACCGGGTCGACCGGGTACGCGCTGCACGCCGTCGACACCACCGGTCGTCCGGTGGTCACCGGGACCCTGACGTTCCGGGCCGCGCACACCGCCGAGAAGCTGGAGCAGCGCGTCTGGGAACCGGCCACCGCGGACCCCGGCCGCACCACCGGAACCGTGGCCGTCCTCGGCCCGCCGCACCACGCCCTGCCCGTGCCGACCTACGCCACGGTCGCGGACCTCCTCGCCGACGGCCCGGTGCCGGACACCCTGGTGGTGCACCACCCGCGCTCGGACACCGACTTCCCGGAGGCCGTCCGCACCGCGCTGGCGGCGCACGTCGACCTCCTGCGGACCTGCCTCACCACGACCGACGCCCACCTCGTGCTGCTCACCCGCGACGCGACCACGGCGACCCCGGACCTGGTCGCCGCCGGGCTGTGGGGGTTGTGGGGCAGCGCCGCGGCCGAGCACCCGGACCGCACGACGCTCCTCGACACCGACCACACCACCTCGTCGCGGGATGCCGTCGCGACGGCCGTGGCCACGAGCCGTCCCCGACTCGCGCTGCGGGCGGGCGTCCCGCACGTCCCGGTGCTGCGGGAGGTCCCGCCGGTCGACGTCCTCGTTCCGCCTACGGGAGCGTGGAAGCTCGACACCACCGGGACGGCGGGTACCGCGACGCCGGACGACCTGGTGTTCGCGCCCGTCCCCGAGTCGCCGGTGACCGCGCTCCAGGTGCGGATCGCCGTGCGCGCGGCCGGGCTCAACTTCGTGGACGTCATCACGAGCATGGGCATGTTCCCCGGCACGGCGGGACTGGGCCGGGAGTTCGCGGGCACCGTGACCGAGGTCGGCGCGGACGTCACCGGGATCGCCGTGGGCGACCGGGTGCTGGGCATCGTCGGCATCACCGACTCGGCCATCGGCCCGGTCGTCGCGACCGACCACCGGCTCGTGTCGCGGTTCCCCGCCGAGTGGTCGTTCGCGCAGGCCGCGTCCATGCCGATCGCGTTCCTCACCGCCTACTACGGGCTCGTCGTGCTGGGCGGCCTGCGTGCGGGCGAGTCGGTGCTGGTCCACGCGGCCACCGGGGGCGTCGGCCTGGCCGCCGGGCAGCTCGCGCGGCACGTGGGCGCGACCGTCCTCGCCACCGCGCACCCGGACAAGCACGTCGTCCTCGCCGAGTCCGGCGTGCCCTGGTCGCACCTCGCGTCCTCGCGCGACCTCGGGTTCGAGACGGCGTTCGCCGACGGGGTCGACGTGGTGCTCAACTCGTTGACCGGCGAGTTCGTCGATGCCTCGCTGCGACTGCTGCCGCGCGGCGGCCGGTTCCTGGAGATGGGCAAGCTCGACGTCCGCCGGGCCGACGAGGTCGCGGCGGCGCATCCGGGCGTGCTCTACGACGCGTTCGACATCCTCGACGTCGAACCGGACCTGATCGCCGCGATGCTGGCCGACCTGCTCGCCCTGTTCGCCTCGGGGGCGCTGCGACCGCTGCCGGTCACGACCTGGGACGTCGGCCGGGCGCGCGAGGCGTTCCGGCACTTCCGGGACGCCCGGCACATCGGCAAGCTCGTGCTCACGTTCCCGGCTCCCACGGACGGCACGACCCTGATCACCGGCGGCACCGGGACGTTGGCTGGCGCGCTGGCCCGGCACCTGGTCGAGTCCCGCGGTGTCCGCCGCCTGCACCTGACGAGTCGGCGCGGGTCGGAGGCCCCGCCCCATCCGTGGAACAC
>NZ_JBHYHC010000100.1:0-33456 GCF_042738955.1 Umezawaea sp. NPDC059074 | reverse complement strand
GTTTGATCTCAAAGGAAACCCATTGACTGGGTTCATATAAGTTACTGGCTATTCGGCACGCTGTTGAGTTCTCAAAGAACACGCGCACACCATCTC
Source organism: Umezawaea sp. NPDC059074 (assembly GCF_042738955.1). Lineage (NCBI taxonomy): Bacteria > Bacillati > Actinomycetota > Actinomycetes > Pseudonocardiales > Pseudonocardiaceae > Umezawaea > Umezawaea sp. NPDC059074. Next base: position 33,360 of record NZ_JBHYHC010000100.1, on the reverse strand, counting down.
TTGTCGCTTTAGGCGACCCGATCCGGGGCGTTTGTTTGTATTCGGTGTTTCGTTTGTGCCTGAAGCTTAGCAACTCCGTTTTCGCTTTGTCAAATCGGCCGTTTCGGACCGTTTCGCTCAGCAGAAACTCGCTTCGCATTCAGTTTTCGTTGTGACCAGAGGCTATCCGAACCGCTTTTTCCTTGTCAAATCGGCCTCTTGGAGGAAACCGGCCCAGCAAGGAGCTGAGTTCATTTAGTTCTGGGAGTTCTTTCCGATCCGCCACTCTCACAGCCCATTGACGCACAGCGCGTAAGCCTTGAAAGTTTTGGTTCGGGGGCGGCCACAGACGCTACTCGGTTCGGAACGCGGAGTCAACCCCCGCTCGACCCGGTGTGGCTCGTGCGACTTGGAGAAAGTTACGCACCGCGCGTGCAGAAGTCAAATCGCCTGGTCAGCGGCCTGCCGAACGGGTACGGCGACCTCGGGACCGGGCTTCTTGGCCTGCACGGGCCGCGGTCGCAGCCAGAGCGTGATCGACCGGAGACCTTCCATGGCCGTCACGATCTGCTCGGGCAGCGCGGGCTGCCGCGTCGCCACGGGCACCAGGTCGTAGCCCCACATGCGGAACTCCTTGAGCACCGTCACGGGGTCGTCGCCGAATCCCTCGGTCGCCGACGCGGAGAACTCCAGGAACACGTGCGGCCGGTCCTTGCGCAGCAACCGGACGAGTCCCGCCAACGCGCGGTGCCCGCGACCGGGCGCGTCGACCCGGACCACCGAGAGGCTCATCCCCTGGAGCTGGGGCATTTCCTCCAGCTCCTTGTCCAACCGCGTGGCGCGGACGCGCGTCACCTCGGCGGGCGCGTCCTCCTCCAGCGGCTCGACCGAGATCCCGCCGGTCAGGGCGGGGTCGCCGCGCAGTTCTCCCGCGCTCTCCCACGCCGCCGCCTGCACCACGATCAACCGGTCGCCGATGTGGTCGGGCAGGTTCACCTCGACGTTGTGCCGGAGCAGCTCCATCGCCGCGCTCGACGGCTCGACCGCGACCACGGCCCCGCTGGTGCCGAGCCTGCTGAGCATCCGGACCGTCTGGTAGCCGATGTACGCGCCGACGTCGAGGAAGATGCCGTCCGGCTCGACCAGCGAGTCGATCAGCTCGGACAGCTCCGGCTCCCACACGCCGTTGCTGGACAGCAGCGGCAGCATGAAGGCGTCGTCGGCGGGCAGCCGCAGCAGGCCCACGTCCGACAGGACCAGCGAGCTGCGCACGTCCGGCTCGGTCTCGCTGTGCCGCTCGTGCTCGCGGACGACGACCCGGCGCAGCGCGTCCGCGGTCGACTGGGCCTGGCTGGCGGCGCGCACCCCGGCGTCGAGCCGGTGGTCGCGGTCGCGCAGGACCTCCACGACCTTGGACTCCAGCGTGTCGATCCGGTCCAGCGTCCGGTCCAGCGCGTGGGTCAGCTTGTCCAGCCGCGCGCCGAGCGCCTCGTTGTGCTTCGCGCGCTTGGTCGCCTCCCCCACGACGGCGTCCTCGATCTCGCGCAGCCGCCGGGTGTGGGCGGCCAGGTCGGCGCGGGTGCGGACGACGCTGTCGTCGGTGCCGACGAGCTGGTCGTTGAGGTGCGCCTGGCGTTCGGCGACCTGGTCGACCTCGGCGCGCACCACCTCCAGCTCGCCGAACCCGGCTCCCGCGCGGATGTCCTCCTGGCGGCGGACGAGTTCGCTCGCGGTGCGCTCGACCCCGTCGACCAGCGTCGTGAGGACCTCGCGCATGTGGTTGTCGTAGTGGTCCAGCACGCGCAGGACGACCTTGCGCAGCGCGGGCGCCATCGGGATGCGGCTCGCGCTGGTGGTGTCCGGCTGCCGGAGCAGCGCGTGCTTGGCCGAGTGCAACGCGCGCAGCGGGTCGACCTCGGCCGTGGGGTTCGCCGCCGAGCGGCGCGCGCGCCAGCCGCGGTAGGCGTGCTCGACGCGTTCGCGGAGCTGGTCGCCGACGCGGGCGAGCGAGCGGGTGTGCAGCAGGTGCTCGCGACCGGCCACGCCGATCGCGATGGCGGTCGGCAGGTCGTCGGCGAGGCTGCGGATCAGCTTCGAGGCGGCCTGCACGTCCGGTTCGGCCCCGCCCTGATGGCAGGGGACGAACACCGCGGAGTCCTTGTCGAACAGCTCCGCCACGGCGCCGTGGTCGCTGAGCAGCACCGGGACGCCGCGGACCGCGATCTCGGCGACCTGCCGGGCGATCCGGTCGCCCGCGCCGCCGCGGTGCAGGCTGATGAGGCAGTCGACGGTGTCCGGGACCGGTTCGTCCTCGGCCAGCACGATCCGCGGGTCCGCGGCCGTGGCCAGGCGGAGGCGTTCGGCGGCCTCGGGGTGGGCCGAGGCCCCGGTCACGGAGACGAGGAGCCGCACGTCGTTGCGGTCGGGGAACGCGCCGAGGAACGCCGAGACCGCGCCCAGCACGTTGCCCGCGCGGTCGACGGCGTGGTCGGCGAACGCGGCGAACACCACGTCTCCCCCGCTCTCGGGGGCTTCGCGCTCGCCGGGGTCGCGCACGGGCAGCGGCACGACCCGCACGACCGGTCCGCCGATGCGCTCGGCGGCGGCGCGGGTGCTCTCCGACGGCACCCACAGCTCCTGGGCGGTGTGCCGCTCCTGGTGGGCCCCGGCGTCGAGGCCGTAGTCGACGACGAACCGGTCGGCGGGCACGGTCTCCTCGCCGCCCGCGCGCACGACCACGGGGTAGACGGCGGTGGTGGACGTCGGCAGGCCGGAGGCGCGGGCGAGTTCCAGCACGAGCGCGGCGACCGGACCCTCCCCCAGCACGGACACGCCGAGCTGGTCGAGCAGGGCGGGCGCGACCGCGGCCGGTCCGGGCACGGCGGGCACCGGCAGGCGGCCGCTCGCGACGCCGACGCCCGCGCACCAGTCGCGGAACTCGGTGGCGTCCTCGCCGAACGGGTCGGGGTACTGCGCGCGCAGCGTTTCGTCAGCCCGCCACACCGCGGCGGACCAGCGGGTGCTGCCGCGCAGGTCGGGCACGGGCTCGCACGCCCACGCGAGGAACGCGGCCCCGCCGTCCTCGCCGAACGCGGGCGGCGGCGTGACGCTGCGGGAGGCTTCGCGGTAGTCGACGCGCAGGGCGTCCGGGATGAGGGTGCCGTCCACGAGCGCGCCGAAGCCGTACGGCACGGGCTGCACGGTGTAGCCGCGGGTCACGAGCTCGGCGCGGTAGGTCGTGCACAGGTCGGCGAGCAGCGGGTGCTCGGACAGCAGGGTGCGCGGGCGCTCGGCGAAGTCCGCGGACAGCAGCCACGGGCGCCTCGGGTCGAACCCGGCGAAGTGGACCGTCCGCAGCGGCGTGCCGAGGATGGTCATCACGCCGTCCTCGCCGCGGGACAGGTCGCGGTGGTTGGCGTTCCACACCGACAGGCCGATGGTCGAGTCGCGGAGCACGTGGTGGTTCACCAGCGCGGGGGCGGTGTCGAGCACGGCCTTCGTCGCGTCCGGCGTGCGGCGCAGCTGACCTGCGAGGTTGTGCAGGAACGGCTCGGCCCCCGGCGCGACCACGAGGAAACCGGGGTCGAAGACGCCGGTCTCCAGCAGTTCGGCCGGGTCGGGGCGCAGGCCGTCGTCGGGCAGCGGCCGCAGGGCGCGCGGCACCAGCACCAGCGGACCGCGCTTGACCGCGGCGAGCACCGGCTCGGTGACCGAGTCGAGGACCTGGACCCACGGGTCGAGGTACAGCACCGGCAGCTTCGACGCGAGCAGCGTCTCCAGCAGCCGGGGCCGCAGCACGGCGCACAGCTGGTCGGCCGTGCACGCGGTCGCCAGCTCGGCCAGCTCCGCCGGGTCGACGCCGAGGTCGGCGGGCGTGATGAGGCCCGGTCCCCGGTTCGACGCGGAGGCGTCCACCACGAGCGCGAGGAACTTCGCGTCCGGGTGCTTGGCCAGGAAGGAGCTGGAGAGCACCTTCACGGCGGGCAGTTCGGCGGCCGTGGCCACCGTGCACGCGATGAGGGCGGTCTCCGGCTCCGGCTCGATCAGGACACCTGTGGACGGCACTTCTGTCACAGTGTGCAAACCTAGCTTTTCCGGGCGTGCGCTGTGGACCGCCCACAGGGGTTTTTCGCTCACAAGACCGGCAACATGGAGCGCAGCTCGTAGGGCGTGACGCTGCGCCGGTAGGCGTCCCACTCGGTCCGCTTGTTGCGCAGGAAGAAGTCGTAGACGTGCTCGCCGAGCGCCTCGGGGAGCAGTTCCGAGTTCTCCATCTCGGTCAGCGCCTCGCCCAGGTTCTGCGGCAGGTTCGCGTACCCGGCGGCCCGGCGCTCGCGGTCGGTGAGCGACCACACGTCGTCCTCGGCGGGCGGCGGCAGCTCGTAGCCCTCCTGGATGCCCTTGAGGCCCGCGGCCAGGATCACCGAGTACGCCAGGTACGGGTTGCAGGCCGAGTCGAGCGACCGGATCTCCACTCGCCGCGACGCGGACTTGCCCGGCGAGTACATCGGCACGCGCACCAGCGCGGACCGGTTCGCGTGGCCCCAGCAGACGGCCGTGGGGGCCTCGCCGCCGACGATCAGCCGCTTGTAGGAGTTCACCCACTGGTTCGTCACGCCGGAGATCTCGCGGGCGTGCTTGAGCAGGCCCGCGACGAACGCCTTGCCGGTGTCCGACAGCTGGTAGGGGTCCTCGGCGTCGTAGAACGCGTTGCGGTCGCCCTCGAACAGGCTGACGTGCGTGTGCATCCCCGAACCGGGCTGGTCGGAGAACGGCTTGGGCATGAACGAGGCGCGCACCCCCTGGGTGATCGCGACCTCCTTCACCAGGTAGCGCAGCGTCATGACGTTGTCCGCCATGGTCAGGGCGTCGGCGTAGCGGAGGTCGATCTCCTGCTGGCCGGGCGCGCCCTCGTGGTGGCTGAACTCGACCGAGATGCCCATGGCCTCCAGCGCCTCGATGGCGTGGCGGCGGAAGTGCGTCGCGGTCTCGTGGCTGGTCTGGTCGAAGAACCCGCCGTTGTCCGCGGGCTCGGGCGGCGTCCCGTCCGAGGGGAGGCTCTTGAGCAGGAAGAACTCGATCTCGGGGTGGACGTAGCAGGTGAAGCCCATCTCGCTGGCCTTCGACAGCGTCCGCCGCAGCACGTGCCTCGGGTCGGCCCACGAGGGCGAGCCGTCGGGCATCGCGATGTCGCAGAACATCCGCGCGGAGTAGTTCTTGCCCTCCGGCGTCTGCCACGGCAGCACCTGGAACGTGCCCGGATCCGGCTTGGCGACCATGTCCGACTCGAAGACCCGCGCGAAACCCTCGATCGCGGAACCGTCGAAGCCGATGCCTTCGCTGAAGGCCCCTTCGAGCTCCGCGGGGGCCACGGCGACGGACTTGAGGAAGCCGAGAACGTCGGTGAACCAGAGCCGGACGAACCGGATGTCGCGTTCCTCGAGGGTGCGGAGCACGAACTCCTGCTGGCGGTCCATGTGCGCAGCCTATGTAAAGGCGGTTAAGGGCGCGTTGCGGGGCACTACGATCCCCCCATGTCCGCACGTCGCGCCCTCGTGGCGCCCCTGCTCGCACTCGTCACGCTGCTCGCGGCGTGCTCCTCCGGCGGCTCGGGCGAGCCGCTGCCGGACGGCAAGGAGGTGCTGGCCAAGTCGTCCTCGACGATGGCGCAGGTCAAGAGCACCCACTTCGTCATCAAGGTCGACGGGTCGCTGCCGCAGCTGGGCGTCCAGGGCGCCGAGGGCGACCTGAACAACGCGGGCGACGCGAAGGGCAAGGCGAAGACCGACCAGTTCGGTCAACTCCTGGAAGTCGACTTCGTGCTCTCCAAGGGCGACCTGTACATCAAGGGCCCCACCGGCGGCTTCCAGAAGCTGCCGGGCGTGCTGAAGAGCCAGGTGTACGACCCCACGGCGATCCTCGACCCGAAGCGCGGCGTCGCGGAGGTGCTGCGCAGCGCCAAGGACGTGAAGACGGAGAGCGTCGACGACAAGACGACCGTGGTCACCGGGACCGTGCCGAAGGACGTGGCCGCGTCGCTGGTGCCGGGCATCACCTCGGACGTGAAGTCCCGCTTCACCCTGGACAAGGCGAGCAACCGGCTCCAGGTCGCCCGGTTCGAGCTGGACGGCGGCTCGGTCGAGATCACGCTGTCCGACCTCGACAAGGCCGTCGAAGTCACCCCGCCGGCGTGAGCGGTCGGAGGCTGGCGATCGGCGCGGGCGCGGCCGCCGTTCTGCTGGGCGCGCTCGACGCGTACGTCGTGGTCGGCGTCCTGATCGACATGGTCCGCGACCTGGGCATCCCGGTGAACCACCTGGAGCAGGCGACGCCCGTGGTGACCGGATACCTGCTCGGGTACGTGGCCGGGATGCCGCTGCTCGGGCAGCTGTCGGACCGGTTCGGGCGGCGGATCGTGCTGCACGCCTGCCTGGCCGGGTTCGCCCTCGGGTCCGTGGTGACGGCGTTGGCCGACGACCTGCCGGTGCTGGTGGCGGGGCGGGTCGTGCAGGGGATCGCCGGTGGCGCGCTGCTGCCCGTGACGATGGCGCTGGTGGCGGACCTGTGGGAGTCGTCGCGGCGGTCGTCGGCGCTGGGCGTGGTCGGCGCGGCGCAGGAACTGGGGTCGGTGCTCGGGACGCTGTACGGCGTCGGGGTGGCGTCGCTGTTCAACGCGTGGTCGTTCTTCGAGTCCGTCGAGCCGCAGAGCTGGCGGTGGGTGTTCTGGGTGAACCTGCCGCTGGCGGTCGTGGCGATGGCGATCGTGCAGCGGACCGTTCCGGCTGGTCGGCGCACGGCGGTGCGGATCGACCTCGTGGGCGGCTTCTTGCTGGCCCTTGGTCTCGGGCTGCTGGTCGTGGGGCTGTACAACCCCGATCCGGAGCACGCGGTGCTGCCGTCGTGGGGGCTCCCGGTGATCGGGGCGGCCGTTGTCGTGCTGGTGGGGTTCGTGTTGTGGGAGCGCCGGTCGCCGGTGCGCCTGCTGGACCCGGCCGGGGTGCGGATGGGGCCGTTCCTGGCGTGCCTCGGGGTGTCGCTGTTCGCCGGGGCGGCGTTGATGGTGACTTTGGTGGACGTAGAGCTGTTCGCGCAGACGTTGCTGGGGCGGGATTCGGCTTCGGCGGCGACGTTGTTGGTGAGGTTCCTGGTGGCGTTGCCGATCGGGGCCGTCTTGGGCGGGGTGTTGGCGTCCCGTGTCGGGGATCGGTGGGTGTCGTTCGGCGGGCTGCTGGCGGCGGCTTGCGGGTACGTGCTGATCGCGCAGTGGCCCGCGGACGTGTCGGGTGTGGTGTTGACGCGGGATCTGGCCGTGGCGGGGTTGGGGCTCGGGGTGGTGATCGCGCCGGTGTCGGCCGCGGTGCTCCGGGTCGTGCCCGCCGCGCAGCACGGGGTGGCGTCGGCCGCCGTGGTGGTGGCGCGGATGACGGGGATGCTGATCGGGGTGGCCGCGCTGACCGCGTGGGGACTGCACCGGTTCCGCGAACTGACGGCGACGCTGAACACGCCACTGCCGTTCGGGGTGCCGCCGGAGGAGTACAAGCAGCAACTGGCGGCCTACCAGCGAGGACTGACCGACGCGCTGCTGACGGAGTACCACGAGATCTTCCTGATCACCGCCGTCCTGTGCGTGGTCGGGGCGGGCTTGTCCCTGCTGATGCCCAGCCGAGATCGGTCACTGTCCGTTCAGTAGCGTTACTTTGTGCTACTGACCTATGTGGACGAGTCGTACTCGAAGCAGAGCTACTACATCGCCGCCCTGCTGTGCCCCGAGAACGAGGCGTTGTCCCTGACGCGTGCTCTGGACGACGTCGTCCAGAGCACGGTGGCCTCTTTCCCCGAGTTGTCCCCGGAAGCCGAACTGCACGGTTACGACCTGTTCCAGGGCAAACGCGACTGGACCCCGCTCACCCGCCAGGTGCGCGCACGGATCGACGTCTACGGCAACGCGTTCCAAGCGATCGCGGACCACGACGTTCGCGTCATCATCCGAGGCGTCGACATACCGAAGCTGTGCGGGCGGTACCGAGGTGTCGCCGCGGATCCCCATTCGGTCGTGCTCACCCACCTGCTGGAGAGGGTCGACGACTACGCCGAACGCGCCGGCGAACTGGCACTCGTCATCGCCGACGAGCCGGGCCGACACGACCACCAACTCCAGTACCGAGCGGATCTGCTGAGGTACCGGCGACAGGGCACGTGGGGTTACCGAGGTCGGAAGATCACGAGGATCGTCGACACGCTGCACTTCGCACCGTCGTCGGCGAGCCGCTTGGTGCAAGCCGTCGACTTGATCGTCTTCATGCACAACCGCATCGAAAGCACCGAGCCGGACGCGGACGGGCGGGCTGTCGCGATCAACGAAGCGCTGTGGCGTCGAATCGAGAAGCGGATCGAGCACCGGTACTGCTGGCACCCCTAGATGCACAAAGGCCCCGCATGAGCGGGGCCTAGGGCGGGACGGCAGTTTCCTGCTGCGAGATCCACACTAGCAGCTAGCGACAGCTCCAGTAGGAACACGATCGGGTGGTCACGAGCACGTCGTCCCCGCAGCGGGCAGTTTCAGGTTGATCAGGTAGTCGTCGCCCGCCTTGTCGACGCACGTGTTGCCCTGCAGGTAGACGGTGTGCTGGTTGCCCTGGAAGGTGAGCAGGCCGCCGCCCAACGCCTTCGCGAGGTTGACGCCTGCCTGGTACGGGGTGGCCGGGTCGCCGGTGGTGGAGACCACGAGGATCGGGGGGACGCCGTTCGCCTTCGGGACGTGCGGGGTGGCGGTGGGGGGAACCGGCCAGTAGGCGCACGGGTCGAGGGCGGCTACCGGGGGGTTGCCGTCGTCGAGGAACGGGGCGGCTTCCTTGTACTTCTTGGCGATGTCGTTGAGGACCGCCTTGTCCGTTTGGCGGGGGTCGTCCACGCACTTGATCGCGGTGAAGGCGTCCGTGATGGACGAGTACCTGCCCTTGTCGTCGCGGTCGTAGTACGTGTCCGCGAGGAGCATCAGGGTGCTGCCGCGGTTGTTCTTCAACTCCGTGAGGCCCGCGTTGAGGGCGCTCCACAGCTGCTCCGAGTACATCGCCTGGATCGCGCCGGTGACGGCGTCGGTGTAGGACAGCTTGCGGCCGTCCACGTCCACCGGGCGCTGGGCCAGCGGCAGGGTGAGGTCGCGGAACGCGCCGTCGGCCTTCGCGGGGTCCGTGCCGAGCGCGCAGTCCTTGCGGGCGGCGCACCACGTGCTGAACGCCGTGAACGCCTTCTGGAAACCCGCGCCCTGGGCGACGAGGGAGTCCGCTTCGCTCTGCGTCGGGTCGACCGCGCCGTCCAGGACCAGCGCGCGGACGTTCGCCGGGAACGCCTCGGCGTACTCGGAGCCGATGCGGGTCCCGTACGAGTAGCCGATGAACGACAGCTTGGCGTCGCCGAGCGCGGAGCGCATCACGTCCAGGTCGCGCACGACGTCGCGGGTGCCGACGTTCTCCAGGAAGTCGGAGCCGTTGCGCTCGGCGCACTTGTCGGCGTACGCCTTGTTCTCCGCCTCGGTCTGGGCGACGCCCGCCGGCGAGGTGTCGATGTCCAGGTCCAGGCGGTCCTCGTCGCGCTCGGCGTCGGTGAGGCAGCGGACGCTGGGCTCGCTCGCGCCGATGCCGCGCGGGTCGAAGCCGACGAAGTCGAAACGGGCGCCGAGGTCGGACTTGCCGACGTCCTTCGCCATCGACGCGGCCGCGGCCATGCCCGAGCCGCCGGGGCCGCCGGGGTTGACCAGCAGGGAGCCGATGCGCTGGTCGGGTGAGGTGGCGCGCTGCCGGAGGAGGCCGATCTTGATGGTCTTGCCGGTCGGCTTGGCGTAGTCGAGCGGCACCTCCATGCGGGCGCACTCGATGTTCGACCGGTTCTTGAACGCCGCCTCGGTCGACCCGGTCGTGGCGTACGGCGCGCAGTCCTCCCAGCCGAGCCGCTGGCCGTAGAACTTCTCCAGGCCCGCGGGGACGACACCGGCCGGACCCCGCTGTTCGATCACGGTTCCGGGGATCGCTCTGCCCGGCATGACCGTGGAGCAGGCGGCCAGGACCGGGAGGGCGAGGAACAGCAGCAGTTGGCGGCGCACCACCCGATCGTAGGTGTGACGGGTCGGCCACAACGCGCACCAGGGACGGGCGGCGTGGGAGAAGATGTGTGCATGCCGCAGCTGCGCCTCGCCCTTGCCCAGGTCAACGCCACTGTCGGAGACCTCGCGGGCAACGCCGACCTCGTCGTCGACTGGACCCGCAAGGCCGCCGAGGCCGGAGCCCACCTGGTCGTGTTCCCTGAGATGGTGCTCACCGGGTACCCGGTGGAGGACCTCGCGCTGCGCGAGTCGTTCGCCATCGCCTCCAAGCAGGCGCTCGACGCGCTCGCGGCGCGGTTGGCGGACGCCGGGCTGGGCGAGGTCGCCGCGTTCGTCGGGTACCTCGACCGGGACGCGGGCGGGAAGCGCAACGCGGCGGCGGTGCTGCACGGCGGGCAGGTCGTCGCCACCCAGAACAAGCACCACCTGCCGAACTACGGCGTGTTCGACGAGCGCCGGTACTTCACGCCCGGTGACCGGCTGGAGATCGTCCGGCTGCACGGGCTGGAGGTCGGGCTGGTGATCTGCGAGGACCTCTGGCAGGACGGCGGGCCCATCGCCGCGCTGGGGGCCGCCGGGGTCGACCTCGTGGTCTCGCCGAACGCCTCGCCGTACGAGCGGAACAAGGACGACCTCCGCCTGCCGCTGGTGGCCCGGCGGGCCGTGGAGGCCGGGGCCCCGCTCGCGTACGTGAACCTCGTGGGCGGGCAGGACGAGCTGGTGTTCGACGGCGACACGATGGTGGTGGCCGCCGACGGGAGCCTGGTCACGCGAGTGCAGCAGTTCGTGGAGCACCTGGCCGTGGTGGACCTGGACCTGCCCGGCGGCGCGTCCCGCGCGGACGGTGTCGTCAGCGGGTTCACGGTCACCCGTCGGGTCCTGTCCGACGCGCCGGTGGCGCCGTACGAGGCGCTGCCCGTGCCGAAGACCGCCGAGCCGCTGTCCAACGAGGCCGAGGTGTGGCACGCCCTGGTCACCGGGTTGCGCGACTACGTGGTGAAGAACGGGTTCCGGTCGGTCGTGCTCGGCCTGTCCGGCGGCATCGACTCCGCCGTCGTCGCGGCGCTCGCGGTCGACGCCCTCGGCCCGGACGCCGTCCACTGCGTCTCCATGCCGTCGGTGTACTCGTCGGACCACTCGAAGTCCGACGCGGCCGAGATGGCCCGGCGCACCGGCCTCCAGTACACGGAGCAGCCGATCGCGGACATGGTGAAGGTGTTCGTGGACCAGCTCGGGCTGACCGGGCTGTCCGAGGAGAACGTCCAGGCCCGCTGCCGGGGCGTGACGCTGATGGGACTGTCCAACCAGCACGGTCACCTGGTGCTGGCCACCGGGAACAAGACCGAGCTGGCAGTCGGGTACTCGACGATCTACGGCGACGCCGTCGGCGGGTTCGCGCCCATCAAGGACGTGCTGAAGACCCTGGTGTGGGACCTGGCCCGGTGGCGCAACGACGAGGCCTCCAAGCTGGGCGAGCAGCCGCCCATCCCGGAGAACTCGATCACGAAGCCGCCGTCGGCGGAGTTGCGGCCGGGGCAGGTCGACAGCGACTCGCTGCCGGACTACGAGCTGCTGGACTCCGTGCTGGACGAGTACGTGGACGGGGACAAGGGCTACCACGACCTGCTCGCGGCCGGGTTCGACCACGAGCTGATCGACCGCGTGCTGCGGATGGTGGACAAGGCCGAGTACAAGCGCCGCCAGTACCCGCCGGGCACGAAGATCAGCGAGAAGGCCTTCGGGCGGGACCGCCGTCTGCCCATCACCAGCGGGTGGCGGGAAGGCTGACCCCTCTCACTGCGGGCGCACGAACGGGAACAGGACGCTCTGGCGGATCGTGGTGCCGGTCAGCATCATGAGGACCCGGTCGACGCCCATGCCCAGGCCGCCGGTCGGGGGCATGCCGTGTTCCAGGGCGCGGAGGAAGTCCTCGTCGAGTTCCATGGCCTCCACGTCGCCGCTGGCCGCCTTGAGGGACTGCGCCTCCAGGCGGCGGCGCTGTTCGAGCGGGTCGGTCAGCTCCGAGTAGGCGGTGCCGATCTCCGCGCCGAACGCCACCAGGTCCCAGCGTTCCGCCAGGCGGGGGTCGGTGCGGTGCTGGCGGGTCAGCGGTGACACCGACGTGGGGAAGTCCGTGTAGAACGTCGGTTCCACGGTGGACGCCTCCACGAGCTTGTCGTACGCCTCTTGCAGGAGTGCGCCGTGGTCGGCTTCCTCCGGGGCGGTGATGCCGCGGGACGCCAGCAACTCGCGCAGGTGGGAGGCGTCGGTGTCCGGGGTGATGTCCTCGCCCAATGCCTTCGAGACCGCCGCGTGCACCGGCACCACCGGCCACTCGCCGGAGATGTCCACCTCCGTGCCGTCCGGGCGGAGGGCGATCTGCTTGCCGTGGGCGGCGAAAGCGCAGTGCTGCACCAGTTCGCGCACCAGGTGCAGCATCGTCGTGTAGTCGGCGTACGCCTGGTACGCCTCCAGCATCGTGAACTCCGGGTTGTGCGTCGCGTCCGCGCCCTCGTTGCGGAAGTTCCGGTTCAGCTCGAACACCCGGTCCACCCCGGCCACGCACAGGCGCTTCAGGTACAGCTCCGGGGCGATGCGCAGGTACATGCGCATGTCGTAGGCGTTGATGTGCGTGACGAACGGGCGGGCGTTGGCTCCGCCGTGGACCGCCTGGAGCATCGGGGTCTCGACCTCCAGGTACGAGCGCTCGTGGAGGAACTCGCGGATCCCGCGGACGACGTTGCTGCGGATGCGCAGCAGTTGCGCGGAGTCCTGGTTCACCATCAGGTCGAGGTAGCGCTGGCGCACCCTGGTCTCCGGGTCGGCCAGGCCCTTCCTCTTGTCCGGCAACGGGTGCAGGCACTTCGCGGTCAGCGACCACTTGTCCACCAGCACGGACAGCTCGCCGCGCCGGGACGTGATCACCTCGCCGTGCACGCCCACGTGGTCGCCCAGGTCCACGACGGCCTTCCACGCCAGGAAGTCCTTCTCCCCCAAGCGGTCCAGCGCCAGCATCACCTGGAGTTCGCCGCTGAAGTCGCGCAGCCGGGCGAAGCACAGGCCGCCCACCTCGCGGACGGCGATGACCCGGCCCGTGACCGTGACCCGCTCGCCCGTGCGGCGGTCCGCGGGCAGGCCGTCGAACCTCTCCCGCACGCCCGACAGCAGGCCGTCGCGGGCGAACCCGACCGGGTACGGGTCCACTCCGGCCTCGCGGAGCTTCTCCACCTTCGCGATCCGCACCCGCACCTGTTCGGGGCGGCGGCTGGGCTTGACCACGACCTGCGCGGCCGTCGCCTCGATCATCGCCACGTAGGTCGCGAACCGGACCGCGTCCGGGTCGTTCACGTCGTCGTGCAGCGCCCGGTCCGAGCCGCGCTTGAGCAGCGATCCCAGGCTGGGCACGAAACCCTCGGCGATCCCGGCGGCGATGCTGACCCTGGGCAGGTTGCGGGCCTTGGAGTAGCAGAGGAACCGCGGCATCCACTCCGGCCCGTACTTGGCGTTGGACCGGTAGAGCGACTCCAGCTGCGCGAACCGCGAGGCGATGCTGAGCACCTTGCGCCACGCCCGCAGCACGGGCCCGGCACCGATCTTCTCGCCCTCCTCGAACACCGCCCGGAACATCGCGAAGTTCAACGAGATCCGTTGCACGCCAAGGCGTCCGCTGGCCTCCACCAGTTCGGCGACCATGTACTCGTTGAGCCCGTTCTCGGCCATCCGGTCACGCCGCATGAGGTCAAGCGACACCCCGCGGCGACCCCACGGCACGAACGACAGCAGCCCCCGCAACGCGCCCGCGGCGTCGTAGGCCTCGACCATCACGCACCGGCCGTCGGCCGGGTCGCCCAAGCGCCCCAGCGCCATCGAGAACCCGCGTTCGGTCTCCGCGCCGCGCCACCGCTCCGCCAGCGCCAGGATCGAGCCCATCTCGAACGCCGGGATCTCCGAGTGCCGCCGCACGCGCGTGGTGTAGCCGGCGCGGGAGATGCGGCTCACGGCCTGGCGGACAGCCCGGCGTTCCGGGCCCGCGAGGGTGAACTCGCGGACGTCCAGCACGGCCTCGTCGCCGATCTCCAATGCCTTGAGACCCGCCTCGGTGTAGACCCGCGCACCGCGTTCGCTGGCCCCGAGGACACCGGGCTGCCAGCCGAACTCTCGGGCCTCCGCCAGCCACGCCTGCACGGCCTGCGGCCACGCCTCCTCGTCGCCGATCGGGTCGCCGCTGGCCAGCGTCGTGCCGCCGAGCACCCGGTAGGTCAGGGCCGCACGGCCGTTCTCGGCGAACACCACGCTCTTGTCGCGGCGGGTCGCGAAGTAGCCGAGCGAGTCGGGTTCGCCGTGGGTGGCCAGCAGCCTGCGGACGCCCAGCTCCTCGGTGTCGTCGAGCCACCGGCTGGACCGCTCGCCGCGGAAGAAGAAGTACATGGCGTAGATCGCGACCAGCGTCCCGGCGAGACCGAGGACGATGCTCAGCCACTGCGGGCCCTCGCCGACGTTGAGCCTGCGCAGCGGCAGCACCTCGCCGGTGACCTGGTTGGCAGCCCAGATGAGCTTCTCGCCCGTGTCGACGAGGCTGCCGGGGAACAGCTCCGTCATCCCCCAGCCGACCAGGCACAGCAGCGCCATGCCGCCGAGGAACCGGCCGATCGCCTGCCGCCACGCGCCGGGGGCCAGCCGGGCGGGGAACGCGGGCCGCGCGACCCACAGGAGGCCGATGATGACGAGCGACGCGGCGACCCCGCCGCCGAAGAACAGGCCCAGCTCCGACCACGTCACGCCCTCGTCGGCCATCGCGTCCGGCTCGAGCGCGAACAGGGCGAGCACGACGGACACCAGCAGCAGGCCCAGCGCCTCGAACACCAGCAACGTCCACAGCGCGGCACGTTTGCGCCGGCGCAGCGCCGCGCCGAGCACGACGAACACCAGGACGATGAAGAGGTTCGCGTCGACCGGCAGGCCGAGCCAGTACCCGGTCAGCCGGATGACGCCGGCGACCGCGCTGTCGTCGGGGATGACCAGCAGGACGAGGGAGCCCAATGCTGCGAGTTGGACGACGGTGGCGACCGTTCCGGCGATGCGCCACTTCCACTTCGGCACGGGCACAACTTCTCCACAGGTTCGTAGGCGACGCTGACGGCGTGCGGACCACGATCACCACCGAAGCCGGAGGGGTGCACGTCACCTCGGCCGGGAAGACGAGCGGCCCGGTCGTCGTGCTCAGCTCCGGGCTCGGTGGGGCGTGGTTCGACTGGACTGCCACGGTAGCCCTGCTGAGCGATCACGCGCGGGTTGTTGTGTTCGATCGCCCCGGAACGGGCGACAGCGCGCCTACCTCGGCCGACCCCACGCTGGCGCGGGAGGTGGCGGTGCTCGCGGCGGTCCTCGGCGACGTGCCGAGCGCGGTGTTCGTCGGCCACTCGATGGCGACCATGCACGTGGAGGCGTTCGCCAGGACGCACCCGGACCGGGTGAGCGGTCTCGTGCTGCTCGACCCCGACCCGGAGTCGCCCGGCGCGGGACGGCCGTTCGACCCGTCGGCGCTGGTCGCGCACTGGCTGCTCAAGCTCGTGCCGCACGGCGTCGGGGCGGCGTTCGTGCGCAGGCACGGGCACCTGCTCCGGCGGTGGGCGATCGAGGGCTCGACCCTCGCCCGGCTCGACCCGGCGCCGGAAGCGCTGGTCAGGGACGTCTACCGGCGGCCGCACGTGGCGAAGGCCGTGCTCGCCGAACTCGCCGCGTACCCCGACCAGGTGGCGGACCTCGAACAGCTGCGGGTCGTCCGACCGCTGCCCGAGGTGCCGTTCCAGGTGCTCACCGCGGGCCGCAAGGTGTGGCCGGAGCACACGGCGCTGGCCAAGCTCGTGCCGTGGGGCCGCAACGTGCTGGTGCCCGGCAGCAGGCACATGATCCCGGTCGACCGCCCGGACGCCGTGGTGATGGCGGTCCGGGACGTCCTCAGGGCGTCACACGCCGCCTGAGCAGGCAGAACTCGTTGCCCTCCGGGTCGGCGAGCACGTACCAGCGGACGCTCGCCTGGCCGATGTCGACCCGCGTCGCGCCCAGCGCGAGCAGCCGTTCCAGCTCGGCGGCCTGGTCGCGGTCGGTGGCGTTCACGTCCAGGTGCAGCCGCAGCTTCTGCTTCTTGGGGTCGTCGGAGCGGCTCAGCACGAGCGTGATCCGGTCCTCCGGCGACTGGTCGGCCCGGCCGATCTCGATGCCGTCCGGGTCCCGGTCCAGGACCTGGTAACCGAGGACGCCGCACCAGAAGTCGGCGAGCTTGTCCGGGTCGGCGCAGTCGAGGACGAGTTCGGTGATGCGACAGGCCATGCCACCTCCTCGAGTGGTGTGAGGCTACTCGCACACCCTGCCGCGAGGAGCCCTCCGGTGTCACGCTTGACCCTGTAACCGTGCAAACACACCCGGGGACCCGCAACGAAGCGGGCGTCGAGGGAAGGACGGTCCACCATGACCTCAGCGGCTGAAGTAGCGGCGCCGTACGGAAGCGGCCCCGCGCAGTCCGCGACACCCGCCAAGCGGGTGCGCATCCCCCACCTTCGCGAGATGAAGGAACGGGGCGAGCCGTGGCCCATGCTCACGGCCTACGACATGTACACCGCCGAGCTGTTCGACGAGGCGGGCATCCCGGTCCTGCTGGTCGGCGACTCCGCGTCGAACAACGTCTACGGCTACGAGACCTCGCTGCCGGTGACGGTCGACGAGCTGATCCCGCTGGTCCGCAGCGTCACCCGGTCGGTCAAGAAGGCCCTCGTGGTCGCGGACCTGCCGTTCGGCAGCTACCAGGTCTCGGTGGAGCAGGCCGTCGCCACGGCCGTCCGCTTCATGAAGGAGGGCCAGGCCCACGCGGTCAAGCTGGAGGGCGGCCAGCACTTCGCGCCGCACGTCCAGGCGATCGTGCGCGCCGGCATCCCGGTCATGGGCCACATCGGCTTCACCCCGCAGAGCGAGCACCAGCTCGGCGGCTACCGCGTGCAGGGCCGTCGCGAGTCGTTCGACTCCGTCGTGGCCGACGCGAAGGCCCTCGAGGAGGCGGGCGCGTTCGCGGTCGTGCTGGAGATGGTGACGTCCGAGGTCGCGAAGCAGATCACCCACGACCTGCACATCCCGACCGTCGGCATCGGCGCGGGCCCGGACACGGACGCCCAGGTGCTCGTGTGGCAGGACATGATGGGCCTGCGCCGCGGCAAGGCGCCGAAGTTCGTGAAGCGGTACGCCGACATGGCGGGGCTGATGAGCGGGGCCGCGCAGGCGTTCGCCGCCGAGGTCCGCGGCCACCAGTTCCCCGGCCCGGAGCACACGTTCCACTGAACGCCGTTAAGGACGCCCTTAACGCAGTTTCAGGACTTGACGGGCTTCGACCAGTGACGGCCCGTACCAGGTGAGGTGGCGCCCCGACACGAGCACGCACCTCGTGTCGGGGAACGCCTCCGGACCGTCGGTCGCGCTGAACGCGTACGGCTCGTCGGGCAGCACGACCAGGTCCTTGGGCTTGGTGCGGAGGTCGTCGAGGGACGGGCGCGGGTAGCGCTCGGGGTCGTCGGCGTAGGCGTTCGCGACGCCGAGGCGGTGCAGGACGTCACCCGCGAAGGTGTCCCGGCCGAGGACCACCCACGGGCGTCGCCACACCGGGATGACCGCTGTCGCCCACGTAGGTTCGACGTGCTGCCACGCTTGTTCGGCCGTGGTGAGCCAGTCGGGTTCCTCGTCCCACGCCGTGGCCAGCAGTCGGCGGAGCGAGGCGAGCGCCTGCGGGACGGTGGCGGGCGCGGCCGTGACCCACACCGGGACGCCGTCGGCGCGCAGCCGGTCGACGTCCTCGGCGCGGTTCTCCTCGACGTTCGCGAGGACGAGGTCCGGCTTGAGCGCGAGGACCCGGTCCACGTCCGGGTACTTCGAGCCGCCGATCCGGGTGGTGTCGACCGGGCAGTAGTCCGTGACGCCGACCAGGGAGTCCGCGGGCACGGACTCGGTGAGCGACGGGACCAGGCTGACGACCCGGCGAGGCCGGTCCGGGAGCGGGACCGGCTCGCCGAGGTCGTCGACCGGGAGCATCAGATGTCGGTGATCTTGAGGCCCGCGTGGGCCTTGTACCGGCGGTTGATGGCGATCAGGTTCGCGGTGAACGCCTCGACCTGGTGGGCGTTGCGCAGCCTGCCGCCGAAGACGCCCCGGAAACCGGGGACCGTCTCGGCCAGCTCGCGCACGACGTCCGTGGCCTCGCGGTCGTCGCCGAGGACCAGCACGTCCATGTCGACCGACTCGATCGACAGGTCGGCCAGCGAGACCGCCGAGACGTGGTGGAACGCCGCCGTCACGCGGGACTCGGGCAGCAGCGCGGCCGTCTGCTGCGCGGCGCTGCCCTCCTCGACGGGCAGGGCGAACGGGCCCTGCTTGTCGAAGCCGAGCGGGTTCACGCAGTCGATGACGATCTTGCCGACGAGGGCTTCGCGGAGCGACGCCACGAGGTCGGCGTGACCGTCCCACGGCACCGCGATCAGCACGATGTCCGCCTGGGTGGCGGTGCCGTGGTTGTCGGCGCCGGTCACGTGGTCGACGCCCGCTTCAGTGCGCAGTTCCTCGGCTGCCTTCTCGGCGCGCTCGGCGGAGCGGGAGCCGATCACGACCTTCAGGCCCGCCTTCGCCCAGCGGAGCGCGAGGCCCTTGCCCTGCGCTCCGGTTCCACCCAGCACACCTACGGTCAGTTCACGAATCGCAGTCACCAGGTCATCTTCACACGGCTTCGAACGCGACCTTGCGGCGAGCGGCGTCGGCCTGCACGAGTCGTACCCGGACGCGTTCCCCTTCCGGGATGTTCTCGCCGGAGCAGCGGCCCATGACCGGGGGGTCGGCGACGAACACGTCGGCCCCGTTGCCCTCGGACCGGAGAACGACGGCGTCGAACTCCTGGCCCACGCGGTCCTCCATGACCCACGCCTCGACCTGGTCGAGGCAGGCGCGGTCGACCTTGCTCGCGAGGGCGTCCGAGCCGCCCATGAGGCCGGGCAGTTCGGGGAGGGCCTTCTGGAGCCACTCGGGGACCTCGCGGTCCTCGGTCACGGCCAGGCAGACCTCGGTGGCGAAGCGGTCGACCAGGCGGCGGAGAGGGGCGGTGACGTGGGCGTACGAGGCGGCGATGCCGGCGTGGGTGGCGATCTCGGGGACGGTGCCGTTGAAGGCGGTGTAGCCGGCGCCCCTGAGGAGGCGGGTGGCGTCCACGAAGAGGGCCAGGGATTCCGGGCGGGTGGGGTCGAGGCTCGCCAGGAGTTTCGCTGGGGAGAGGCCGTCGGGCCAGGGGACGTGGAGGGCTTGGGCGGACCGCTTGATGGCGTCCACCGCGCCCTGGTCGGCGTCCGGGAGGGTGCGGAGGATGCCTACTCGGGCGTCCAGCATGATCTTGGCCGCTGACATGCCGGTGAGGAGGGAGATCTCGGCGTTCCAGGCGTCCACTTCGACGCGGGGTCGGAGGATCAGTTTCCAGTCGCCGTCGCCGTTGGGTTCGATCTCTTGCTCGGGGAGCTGGAGTTCCACGGCGCCTCGGTCGAGGGCGCGTTCTCGTCGGAGGCGGCCGAAGTCGGGAAGGGCTTCGATCGACGGGTGCATCGTGCCGGCGTCGATGGTGGCCTGGACGGTCTCGTAGTCGAACTGGGCCGTGGAGCGGACCATGGCTCGTCGGACGTGGACGGTCTCCGGTTCGCCGTGCTGATCGCAGTCGAAGGTCCAGAGGACGGCGGGGCGGGTCTGGGTGGGAAGGAGGCTGGCCGCGCCCTCGGAGAGCACCGTCGGGTGGAGGGGGACGTTGCCGTCCGGGAGGTAGAGGGTTTGGCCGCGTTTGCGGACCTCGGTGTCTAGGGCACCGCCGGGGATGACGAACGCGCCCACGTCGGCGATGGCGTAGTGGACGCGGAACTTGTTGTTCGGGCGTCGCTCCACCAGGAGTGCCTGGTCGAGGTCCTTCGCCCCCGGTGGGTCGATGGTCACGAGGGGAAGCTCGGTGGCGTCCTCCCGTTTTCCCGGCGCGCGGGAAACCGCTTGCTCTGCCTCGGCCAACGCGGCGGACGGAAACTCCTGCGGCAACCCGAACTCGGTGCGGATCCCGCTGAAGTCCAGCTCGGCGCGGCCGGTCCTGATCACCAAGGAGGCCACACCGAGAACCTTAGCCGCGTTGGATCAATCCCCGTCCCATTTACGCGCCGCCTCGTCGGCGGCGGCGGTCTTGGCTCGGGCGATCTCGAGGGCCCGCGCGGCCGTCGCCTCGTCCGGGTAGGGGCCCATGCGGTCGCCGCCTCGGCAACCCACGCCGTGCTCGACGGTCTTGTGGGTGAGGCAGTAGTACCAGGCGTTCTCGTCGTCAGCCATGGGGTAAGCGTTCCATGCTTGACCGTGCATGTCATCTTGGGGTGCGTGTTGTGCTGAGGGGCGAACCCCCGATTGCGCCAATTATCCCACCCTCTTTCGTCTTGTCAAGGCTGAAAAGACGCCTTGACAAGACGAAAGAGGGTGGGGGCGCAAAAACAATCGGGGGGTGCCAGGGTTGGGGGTTAAAAGAACCTGCCGGCATGGTGCGGTTTGGGTGCGGTGCTAGTGCCGGCCGGGGGCCGGAAGATTTTAAGTGCAGTTCCGATCGGTGCAATTTAGATGTGGGGTGGGTTGGTCACGGGGTTGGGTTGAGGCCGGGGGCCCGCTGGCTGCGGCTGCCGTTGTGGGCGGGCGGTGAGGGCCGGACGGGCTGTGCCTCAGTTTTCAGGTTGCCTGCGGCAGATGAGCTGGCAGCGGTTGAGAGTGCAGGGTTGCCTGCGGCAGGCTTGCTGGAGTTTATGGCGCAGGGTTGCCTGCGGCAGGCAGTCTGCGGTGGTTCGATCGGCAAGGTTGCCTGCGGCAGGCCTGCCGCTCGTCGACGGCGCAGGGTTGCCTGCGGCAGCCTGCCTGAGAGCCAATTGCCTACCTGCTGGGGCTGGCTGGTTGGTTCGTGTCCGATTTTATTTGGGGGATTTGCCCCTTAAAATTGGAGATCGGGCAGGGCTTTGGGGCACTGCCTTTTGGCCCGATCAAGGGGCAAATCTAGGGGCCCCAAATCAAATCGGACACAGCGGGCTGGAAGTCGAAGCCGCTGAGTGGCCCGGCTGGAACCGGCGACTGCTGGGTGGCCAGGCCGGAACCGGCGGCCGCTGGGTGGGTGGGCAGGGAGCCGTAGTCGCCAGGTGGGCAGGCTGGAAGCCGGAGCCGCCGAGCGACCCAGCCGGGAACCGGCAGCCACCCACCCGGCCACGCTGAAACCGGCAGCCACCAACCCGACCACGAGCACAGCCGCCATCGCCGAGAGACCCGCAGAACCAGCAGGCCACTCGACGGACCCCCAGGACCCCCCAGACCTACCTCACCACTGCGGAGCCTGCACCGGCAGCGGCCCGGACGACGGGTACTGCGGAGCCTGTACCGGCAGCGGTCCGGAGGACGGGTACGGCGCAGGGAACCCCCGTGGCGGGGTGTTCTGGTTGGCGTTGGCGTACTCGGCCGGGATCGGGTCCACGCAGGAGACCATCACCGTTCGGGTTTCCGGGTTCGGGATTCTGCCGCCGTTGCGTTCCCGGTACACCAGTTCGCCGTCGGAGTCGATCTCCATGATCGCGCCCACCTCGGCCAGCTGCTCCTCGTCCAGGTCGACCAGCTTCTCGACCTTGGACGGGACCACGCGGTAGTGCGGCCAGTTCAGGTGTGCTGCGTGGTGGTGCAGCTCCGCCAGCAGGTGGGCCATGTGCTGCTGCCACGGGAGTGGCATGGATTCCACCAGTGAACGGGGCAGGACCACGTAGGCCTTGTCGACTCCCGGTTTCGGAGTGGACAGGTAGTCGCGGACCGGGGTGGAGGACGCGGGTGGTCCTACCGGACGTGGGATCGGATCGGGGGTGAACATGTTCGGCGCTCCCTCCTTCGCAGGCTCGGCTTCGCCGTTGCCTCGCCTGGCCTGACGCAGACCTACACACCCGGCCGAACGGCCAGTGGCATCAACTCGTAGTAGTCCCAGTTGATCTTGCTGATCTTTACCACATCCCCCGTTTGCGGCGCGTGGATGTACTCGTCCCCTCCGAGGTACATGGCGACGTGGTGGACGGTCACCGGGTCGGCCGGGTTCGTCGCCCAGAAGATCAAATCACCAGGTTGCGCATCGCGCACGGGGAGGAACGCCCCGCCGTGCATGTACTGGTCGTTCGCCACTCGGGGGATCTGGATGTCGGCGGTCGCGAACGCCTTGACGAGGATGCCGGAGCAGTCCCACGCGTCCGGGCCGTTGCCGCCCCACAGGTAGGGCTCGCCGAGCTGCTCCTTGGTGAAGGCGATGGCCTTCGCGGCGGCCGAGGAGGCCGCCAGGAACTCGCCGTTGCTCTGGCCGCAGCCCGCGGGGTCGGCGACCTGGCCGAGGTCGCTGATGAGGAAGGCCGCCATGGCCTCCCAGTTGTGGTACCTGTCCGGGAACGCCGAGCGCTCCACGGCCTGCGCCGAGTCGCCGGGGCGCTTGGACTCCCAGTCCGGCACGGCGAGCAGGACGTCGTAGAACTTGTTGATCGCGTACACCGGGTCGATGACCTGGGCCTGGCTGCCCCAGCCCATGGACGGGCGCATCTGGAAGATGCCCAGCGAGTCGGCGTCGCCGTAGTTGAGCGGCCTGAGCCCCGACTCGGTCATGCCCGCCTGGATCGCCACCTGCCACGCGAGCGGGGACAGCTTGCGCTCCTGGCCGATGGAGATGATCTTGGCCACGACGCCGCGCTGCTCCTCGTTGAGGTTGCTGGCATCGGTCTTGCCCTTGTCCGCGGAGTTGCCCGCGTCCCACGGGCCGATGGCGGCGTTGCAGCTCGCGCTGACGAGGCCGATGGTGCCGAGCGCCGTGCTGTTGTTGCCGACGACCGTGGTGACGCCGTTGGTGAGGACGACCGTGAGCAGGCCGATGACGCCCACCCCGACCACCCCGGCCACGACGCCCTTGCGCATGCGGTCACACCCTGTCGGACTTGTGCACGAGCCACTTGTCGGCCCTCTTCACCAACGTCATCTCGAGCTTGCCGCCGCCCTTGAGGCCGACGTCGTACACCACCGAGTCGGCGTGCGACTCCTTCAACGTCACCTTGCCCTCCAACGCGGTGGGCAGGTTGCCGGGATCGACGGTCGCCAGCTGCGGCAACCACTCCTCCGTGGTGTACGGCTTGAGGGTCTCAAGCCAGGTGGCGTTCTTGTTGTCCGCCGGACGGGTGATCCACGCGTCCGCCCACAGGTCGGCCGTCACCGCGGCGTTCGGGTCGGGGGCCGCCGACGGGGGCGCGGACGACGGTGAGGGGGCCTTCGTGGGCAGCGAGATGGTCGGGACGCCGGACGGGAGCACGCCCACCTGACCGGCCGTCTGCGACGTCGTCACGGCGGCCCCGTTGTTCGTCGTGCCGCCTCCCCTGGCGCCCTTGGTGATCGCCGGGATGACGCTGGTGAACACGATGATCACGACGGCGAAGCCGACGATCGTGGCGATCAGGTGGTTGGGCGAGCGCAGGGGCCAGCCCCACAGGCGTCGGTAGACCGCCGCGCGGCCCCTGTTGGTCCGGATCGGCATCTCAGTTGTCCCTGACTTCGAGCCCGCGCGACGGGCGGTAGATCACGTGCACCTGCCGTCCGGCGACGACCTCCGTCTCGGCCCGGCGGGGGCCCGGCACCACGGGGTTGTCCGCGATGCGGGCGAAGTTGTTGTTGTAGCTCGGCACGCGGGACGGCACGAACACCGCGTCCTCCTGCCGGTCCCAGCCGCGGTCCGAGGCCGGGGCCGTGTCCACGACCCGGCTGGACCGCCCGGACGGCAGCGCCGCCGGGGTGCCGTTGTAGCTGCGGGCGGGCAGCTCGCGGCTGCCGCCACCGCCGCCGCCGACGCCGGAACCGGAGCCGGACGGCAGCTCGGACGGGCCGGAGCCGCGGTCGAGCCGCTGCGCCGTGGCCATGACCGGGTTGTTCGCCTCGGGCCGGACGCGGGTCCGGTCGCGCTGCGGGGTCGGGTCGCCGTCCGGGTCGGTGTCGCGCACGGTGTCCCAGAACTCGTCCTGCGGCGTCGGGCCGGTGTTCTGCTTCTTGCCGCGCATCCGGGACAGCAGGCCCTGGCCCATGGGCAGCGCCTGGCTGGCCGAGCCGACCGACATCTCCACCATCTGCCACATCCGGCGCAGCGGCTTGCCGATCATGAAGCAGATGACCGTGAGCATCAGCCCGAGCAGCGTCCTGGTCAGCAGCGACAGGCCCGTGGCGTTGAGGATCGCCTGGAGCAGCAGCGCGTGCGTGCCCGCCAGCACGGCGAGGATCAGCACGTTGAACACGGTGACCGCGGCCGCCCGGCCGACCTTGCGCAGCAGGTCGTGGTGGATCAGCGCGACCAGGCCGATGAGCGGACCGGCCAGCGTCAGGATGCGCAGCAGCAGCTGGGCCAGCAGCACCGCGGCCTTCGCGAACAGCTGGAACAGCGAGAACGCGACCGCCTGGAGCATCGCCAGGAAGCCGGAGCCCATGCGGCTGCCGTCCTCGCCGGTGAAGTACCCCTTCGACGTGCCGAGGCCCGCATAGATCGCCTTGTACTCGGCCTTCTTCGCGTCCAGCGCCGCTTGGTCGCCGTCCTTGTGCTGGGCCAGCTCGTCGGTCGTCCACGCCTGCGCGTTGAGCAGCCGCGACCCGAACTCGGTGGCCTGCGGGGCGTCCGGCGTGCCGAACTCGCCGCGCAGCCAGCTCTGGTAGACGACGGTGTCGTGCAGCTTGGACGGCAGCACGTGCAGCGTTCCCTGTTCCTCAGGCGACTCCACGAAACCCGCCTGGATCTCCGACGTCTTGGTCACCAGGGTGCTGTCGAGCAGCGTGTAGAACTGGGGTAGCGCCAGCGTGGACGTCGCCAGCCACATCGCGGCCAGCGCCCACATGCCCCGCTTGCTGATCGTGGCCAGGTCGCCCTGCCAGATCTGCCGGAACATCAGGATCGCCAGCAGCAGCGCCACCAGGCCGAACCACCGCAGGTAGACGTTGTCGTAGACCTTCTGGACGCCGGACTTCACCGCGTCGTCCAGCGGCACCAGCAGACCGCGGCCCATGACCGTGTAGTGCAGGGCGTTCGTCGCGCCGACGATGTTCTTGCCGACGTTGAACAGCTCGTTGCCGACCCAGGTGTCGATCACGCCGGGCGAGTCCGGCAGGACCGTGCACTTCTCCTGGTAGGTGTGCCACACCATGCCCGCGTACCCGAAGTTCAGGTACGGCGTGTCCTTGAGGCCGTTGCCGATCGGCGGGTCGATCGCGCCGACCATGCCGGAGCCCGGCCGTTCCGGGTTGGGCGACTCGCCGCACGCCGCCGCGTTCGCCGCGGGAGCGCCGATCACGGCCTGGAGGGCCAGGATCGCGACCACCACGCCGACCGAGCGCCACCGCTTGGGCCCCGGCTTCGCCGGACCGACGAGACGTCTGAAAAGCCGCCGCGCCCGAGGCGCGGCGGCTATCGCCAGGACGATGGCCAGGAGCGTCATGCCGCGCCTTCCCGACCAGGCCGGCGGTTCCCTCCCTCACCGTGTGTCGAGTCGACCAGGTCGTCGTCGTCGACCAGGCCCACCTCGAGGTCCGCGGCCAGCTCGTCGTCGTAGTCGTCGGTGTGGTTGCGCTCGTTGTAGGTGAGCCGCTCCTCCAGCGGGGCGGACACCTCCACCGGGTCGCCGTCGTTGTGCCGCATCGCGTCCGGCGTCGTGTCCAGGCCCTCGCGCAGGTGCGCCAGGTGCGGGCCGCTGAAGTCGATGCGGATCCGCTCCACGCCGCCCGCGCCGTCGCCGAAGATGAACTGGCGGGGGGCGCGGTCGCGCTCGGCGGCGTTGCGCACGCCACCGGGACGACGGCCGAGGCTCGCCACGACCTGCTCGTACCCGGCGCCGATCGGCACCTTGAGCAGGCGCAGCGCGTCCGACTGGGCCTGGTCGTCGTCGAGCCTGCCGACGAAGACCGAGTCCAGCAGGGTCACGAAGCCCTGGATCTTCAGGAAGTCCGCCGGGACCTGCGAGGACAGCAGGACGCGCACGTTCCACTTGCGCGAGTCGCGGGCGAAGCGGTTCATCAGCACGCGGCCGGTCGGGACCTCGGACAGGAAGAACGCCTCGTCGATCCAGACGCCCTTGCGGAGGTCCTTGGGGCGCTCGTAGATCGACCGCTGGGTGAGCCACGCGGCCAGGTTCAGCATCTCGACGCCCAGCGCCTCGGCGTCCGTCCAGTGCTCGCGGCCGACGTTGTCCTTCGGCAGGTTGAGGCCCGCCATCGTCAGGACCGTGAGCCGGTCGTCGCGCTGCTCGTCGTACGGGTCGGCGTTGCGCTCCGGGATGAGCAGCGACATGCGCTCGCGCATCTCGTCCAGGAAGTCCGCCACGACCACCGCGTGCTCGTGGTGCTCGCTGGCGTCGCGGCGCAGCGCCTCGAAGACCTGGCCGGGGTGGGCGTCGAACCGGCCGCCGACCGTGCGGACGGCGCGCAGCAGCACGATCCGGGTCTGCGGCAGCTTCGCCACCTCGTACGGCAGCAGGCCGCTGAGCACGTCCAGCACGAGCCGTCGACGGGTCGCCGCGGCCAGCGCCTTCTCCCGACGCCAGGCCCGCTCGGGGTCCTCCTCGTCGATGAAGTGCTCCAGCATCGGCTCGGCGACCACCCGGTACGGGTTGAGGATGCCGGGCTGGGCGTTGAGCAGGTTGATCGGCCGCGCGTACGGCTTCAGCTCGGGCAGCTCGCACAGCGCCGCCAACGGCCCCGAGGGGTCGAGCAGCGTCCAGTGCGCGCCCGCCCGCAGCGTCTTGTAGACGATGCCGCCGCCGAGGAACGACTTGCCCGCGCCGAGGCCCGCGACCATCGCCGTGAGGCCCGAGGCGTCGCGCAACTCCTGCGCCATCCACGGGTCCCACGCCACCGGACGGCGGGTGGCCGTGCAGGTCTCGCCCAGCAGGATGCCGCGGCGGTCGCCCACCTCGGCCGTGGCCGTCGGGACGGCCGAGGCCGCCCACAGCACCGAGCCGCGGCGCAGGTACGCGCCGGAGGACAGGGCCTCACCGGGGATGAACTCCCTGGCCAGGGCGAACTGCGCCTCCGGGTGCTCGATGGCGACCTTGGGCTTGTAGAGGTCCAGCAGCGACTGGGCCAGCCGCAGCGCGTCGCGCTCGGTCGGGCCCGAGACCGCGAGCCGCCACCACGAGCGCACACGGGTGCCCAGCGCGGTGAAGCCCGACGTCATCTCGTCGTCGATGTCCAGCACGCGGCTGGCCTGCCGCGCCAACGACTGCGGCGGCTCCAGCTCGTGCTCGTCGGTGTAGTGCCGGACCTGCGAGCGGACCTTGTTCATCTGCCGCTGGAGCTCACCCGACACCTCTTCGGGTTTCCGCACGTAGATGCGGGCGGACCACTCCACGCTCGCGGGCAGGCGGTCGGCCCGCTGCACCCACGGGTCGTCGACCTCGGGGATCTGCAAGCCGTGCATCAGGCCCACGGTGAGCACCACGACGTTGCGCCGGATGCCCGCGTTCGAGCCGGTGCGGCCGCGCACGGTCACGGTCGGCGAGTACGGCTCCTGGTGGAAGTCCGCCGCGTCGGTGAAGCTGGCCAGGTCCTCCGGCTCCCACGCGGCCCCCGGCACGGCGGGGAGGTTGCGCGGGGCGGGCAGGCCGAGCGAGCACGACCGGTGCATCAGCCAGGACATCTCCTCGGCCGTCGCGGGACGCCCTTCGAGGCCCGCGGAGCCGATGACCTGGTCGAGGTGGTCGACCTCGCTGTCCAACGCCACCAGCTCGGCGTCCACGGCGTCCGGGAAGACCTTGCGCAGCACGGGAGCGGCGCGCTCGACGGCGCGGTCCATCATGTTGCGGGTCTGCACCTGGACGCCCAGGTAGACCTCCTTCTCCGCCATCGAGCGACCCATGAGCTGCTGCTGCTCGCCGACCATGTAGTCGTCGAACGACAGCGTGCCGGGGGTGTCCGGGAGGCGGCGCACGGCGTTGTGGACGTGCGCCTCCGCCCACATGCGGATCGGGTACGGGCGCGTGGTCACGCGCAGGTGCATCCAGCGGCCCTGGAGCTCCGCGTACTGCCCCGCGATGGCCGCGATCAGGTCCTGGCGCTGCGAGTCCGACCGGAACGACCAGCGCTGCGGCGCGAGCTTGTACCAGGCGTACACCTCCTGGCCGGTGCGCAGCAGGTGGCCGTCGATGCTGCGCGCGGCGATGGACGGCGTGTAGCTCGGGATCGCCTGTTCACCGGTCAGCCGTCGACCGCGCTTGCTGTACACCTTGCGGTCCGAGTGGTCCGCGGCGGCGGCGTGTTGCGCCACGTGCGCCGCGGAGCGTCGGTCACGGTCTCGCCGGCGTCCGAACACCGCGTACCTCCTTCTTACGGCCGGCTGACCGCCGTCGATTCTTCTGGGTCTGTTCCGAGACCTGGACGGTGGAAGCTGTGGAGCGTCTCGAACCCCTGCCCCGCTTCTTGACACGCCTGCGGGGGCGTTGGGGGTTGACCCGAATCCGGGCGGCGCTGGCCGCTCCGCCCACGCCCGCGGTGCGCTCGCGGGGGGCGATCAGTTCGCGGACCCACATCGCCATGGCGGCCGACAGCGGCCTCTCGTGGCTGATGCGCGCGCAGATGAACCGCGTGAGGACCACCGTGATGATGAGTGCCCACGCGGTTGTGAAGAAGCTGAAGGCGAACCCGATCTGCCGCTCGATGGTCAGGACCAGCAGGAACACCGCGATGCCGACACCCCATGCCACGTAGCGCGCGCGCCAGGGGAAAGTCGCCTTGGGTGGTCCGAGCCAGACGGCGTCGACCCGGTAGACCTCGTCGTCAGTGCGTACCCGCACCCGTCAGCCTCCGGTGAACAAGCCGGCGAGCCACGTGCCGATGTTCGCGCCGGCGTTCGTGGTCACGGCCAATCCGATGATCGCCAGCGCGACGATGACACCACCGAGCCTGCGCATGACGCCGGCGTTGTCACCCTTGCCGCCACCGAGCCAGAGCAGGAGGACGGCGACGGTGAGGAGGAGCAGCGGAACCAGGTTGTTCAGGATCCAGTCGCGGATGCCTGTTGTGCCCAGGCCGCCGCCAGGCTGCTGCTGCTGCGCGAGTGTTACCAGGGCCATGGCGGTCATCTCGTACTCCTGAGTACGCCGAGCGACTCCGGGCGGTATAGGGGGTCCCGTCCGGGGCTTGCGCTATCGAGTAGAACACGTCTTCGTCACGAGGTGTATCAGTCGCTGAGCCGTCCAATGATCAAAAGCCGTTCCCCTCGCACTCGATTACGTCTAATCTGAACACGCACATCATGGTTGAGGGGGTGTCGCTCGTGAACCACCCAAGCCCGATTCTCCCGGTTGCCGAGATAGTTCACCCGACCGCGAACTTGCGGGTCACGCACAGTGTGCACGCCCGTCGCTCCCTCACTCGGTTCACCAGCTGACTTACCCTGTTCGGCCGGACCACTCGCCCGAACGGGGGAAGCGGCCCGCGTCGCGACTCGAGGAGGCCCGCCCATGACCCTGCCGCCCGAAACCGCTCCCGGCACGGACGCGGAGGTGAAGGAAATCACCGTCGTCGCCGCCGAACTCGGAACCGGAGTCGGTACCGCGCTCGGCACCGCAGAGGCTACCGGTGGGGACCGACAAACCGGGCGGCGGGTGCAGCGGACGATCAACTTCGACAGCGAGGTGTTGGAGCGGGCGAGGGCCGCGGCGACCTACCTGGCGGCGTACGAGCCGCTGGCGGGAGTGCGGAGCCTGGCGGACATCGTGAACCCGGCCGTGGAGGAGTACGTCGGGGAGCTGGAGGAGAAGTTCAACGGCGGTCTGCCGTTCCGGCCGGTGCACCGGATGCCGCCGGGGAGACCGGCTCGGCGGGCTTGAGGGATTCGGGGCCGGTGGTTGTGCCCGGTTCGGTGGTTGTGCCCGGTCTGTCGTCGGCTGGTGGTTACTCCCGGCTCGGCGTCTGACTCCCGGCGCGGTTCTGGTCGACCGGTGGTTGCTCCCGGCTCGGCGTTTGCTTCCGGGCCGGTTTGGTCGGCCGGTGGTTTCTCCCGGCCTGTGCAGGTCTGCGCTTGCCCCTGGTCCGTTGTGGTGGGTTGGTGTTCACTCTCGGCCCGTGTGAGTGGTCCTCGGTCCGGCCGATTTGACTTGGGGCCCCTCTTTTTGGCGCTAGTCGGGCCAAAACGGCAGGTGGAAAACTTGCAGCCCGACAAATTTTAGCGCCAAAAACCCCAAGTAAAATCGGCCTCAAGCAGGCGCGTGACACTAGGCAGTCATTCGGCCCCAGGGCCAAAATCCCACCACCACACGCCTCTGCCTGGTCGAATACGCCGACTTCCTGGCTGAGCACGAGCAGTTGTCGAATTACTGGCGAGGCCATGCGGAATGTCCTGGCTGATGGCGTCCGTGGCGTGCCCAGGGGCTTGAGTGACGTGCCCGGTACTGCCTGGGTGGTTGCCAGGGGTATTGGTTTGTGTTTGCGCGGATGAGTCGGCATGTAAGCCGGATCCTGTTCCACGGGCACCTTGCGGTGCGCCGCTTGGCGGCCATCCATCTCGGCCTGCCGTTGCCGACAGGCTCGTGCGGCCTACCCGCAGGCATCGGGCGGGCAGCCCTCGAACGCCTGCGCAGGTGCCGAAGCACCCTCTTGGCCTTGCTCCGGGTGGGGTTTACCTAGCCGCCCCTGTCGCCAGGGGCGCTGGTGGTCTCTTACACCACCGTTTCACCCTTACCCCGGCTCACGCCGAGGCGGTCTGTTTTCTGTGGCACTGTCCCGAGGGTCGCCCCTGGTTGCCGTTAACAACCACCCTGCCCTGTGGAGTCCGGACTTTCCTCGGCGACAGACATAAATTCTGTCGACGCGGCCGCCCTGCCGACTCATCCGCCCGCTCAGGATAGTGGGCGCGTCCCAGGTCGTGGAATCCGGGGGCGGTGGGGTTGTTGTGGTCGGTGAGGGCTGCTCTACTCGAGGCATGGACGGAACCGGGGTGTTGACCCGTCGTCGCCACGTCGACTTCGGCCGGATGGCCGCTTCCATCTGTCGCGACTGACGACCTTTCCCTTTTGCCCGCACGGCTTTTCCCGTGCGTTGCCGCACGTCTTCAAGGGAGACGGGTTTGTCCACGCGATTCGCCTATTGGGTGCCCAACGTGTCCGGCGGCCTGGTGACGTCCACCATCGAGCAGCGGACCGACTGGGGTTACGAGTACAACCGGAAGCTCGCCGTGCTGGCCGAGGCCAACGGGTTCGAGTACGCGTTGAGCCAGGTGCGGTACATGGCCAGCTACGGGGCCGCCTACCAGCACGAGTCGACGAGCTTCAGCCTCGCGCTGCTGCTGGCCACCACGAAGTTGAAGGTGATCGCGGCCGTCCACCCCGGCCTGTGGCAGCCGGGGGTGCTGGCGAAGCTGATCACCACCGCCGACCACCTGTCCGGCGGGCGGGCGGCGGTGAACGTGGTGTCCGGGTGGTTCAAGGACGAGTTCACCAAGCTCGGCGAGCCGTGGCTGGAGCACGACGAGCGGTACCGGCGGTCCGAGGAGTTCATCCGCTACCTGCGGGAGATCTGGACGGACGAGCACGCCGAGTTCGCGGGCGACTTCTACCGACTCCACGACTTCGACCTCAAACCGAAACCCGTCGACGTGCCCGGCAGGCCGCACCCCGAGGTCTTCCAGGGCGGCAACTCCTCGGCCGCCAGGGCGATGGCCGGCCGGGTCAGCGACTGGTACTTCAGCAACGGCAAGGACTTCGACGGGGTCACCGAGCAGATCGACGAGGTGAACGCGTCCGCCCACCGGCACGGCCGGACGGTGAAGTTCGGCCTGAACGGCTTCCTGATCGCCCGCGACACGGAGAAGGAAGCGCGCGAGACGCTGCGGGAGATCGTGGCGAAGGCGAACGTCGAGGCGGTGCACGGCTTCCGCGACGCGGTCGCGCAGGCCGGGAAGTCGACCTCGGACCAGCGGGGCATGTGGGCGGACTCCAGCTTCGAGGACCTGGTCCAGTACAACGACGGCTTCCGCACCCAGCTGATCGGCACGCCGGAGCAGGTGGCGCACCGGATCGTCGAGTACCGCAAGCGCGGCGTGGACCTGCTGCTCCTCGGCTTCCTGCACTACCTCGAAGAGGTCGAGTACTTCGGCCGCCACGTCCTCCCGATCGTGCGCGACCTGGAAGCCGAGGCCGAACGCCGCGAGGAGATCCCGGCCGGAGCACAGGCATGACCCAGCACTCAGCCACCGCACTCGAACGGCCACCAACAGACCCCGCCTGGTACTCCTGATCCCCGGCGGGCGGCCCGGCGTACTTCGCAAGCGCCGGGCCCCCCGCCGGCCCCGCACGAACCGAGGTGCCACACCATGTCCACGATCCTCACCATCTCCGGCAGCCCGTCGGCCTCAGCCCGAACGGGCGTCCTGGTCGGCTTCGTCAACAACCGCCTGACCGAAGCGGGCCACGACGTCCAAACCTTGCAGGTCCGCCAACTCCCCACCCTGCCCCTGCTGACGGAGGACCTGACCGACCCGGACATCTCCGACGCGGTAACCCGAATCCTCCACGCAGACGGCATCGTCGTAGCCAGCCCGGTCTACCGCGCGGCGTACAGCGGCCTGGTCAAGGCCCTGCTCGACCTCCTGCCGAAGCGGGCCCTCCGTGGCCGAGCCATCCTTCCGCTGGCGACGGGCGGCAGCCAGGGGTTCCTGGTGGCAATGGACTACGCCCTCAACCCGCTGCTGGCGACCAAGGGAGCCGACCGGGTGGTGCGCGGCGAATTCGTCCTGGACAACCACATCCGGCCTGAGCTGGGCGAGAACGCGTTGGACGAGGCGGCGGCCTTGGCCGTGGGGGCGGCGACCGACCGTTTCACGGCCGCCCTCGCCACTACCGGGTATCGGAGGCTGCGGCCTGCGGTGTGAGGGGGGTCGGCGTCGCGGCTTCCGGCCTGGGTCACTCAGTGGCTACGGCTTCCAGCTCGGCCGCCTAGCGGCTCCGGCTCTCAGCCTGCCCACCCGGCGGCTTCGATTCCCAGCTCAGTCGGCCAGCGACTACGGCTCCCTGCCCACCCACCCAGCGGCCGCCGATTCCGGCCTGGCTACCCAGCAGTCGCCGGTTCCAGCCGGGCCACTCAGCGGCTTCGATTTCCAGCCCGCTGTGTCCGATTTGATTTGGGGCCCCTAGATTTGCCCCTTGATCGGGCCAAAAGGCAGTGCCCCAAAGCCC